>NZ_KV831030.1:71951-72604 GCF_001836965.1 Streptococcus sp. HMSC063B03
TTGTTTTCTCAACAATAGTATACCCGTTTTTCTTGTATTGTGCTAGCCAGTTAAGAAGTATCGTACGACTTGGGAGGCCGTATTCAAGAGAAACTCTATCTTTAGTCCAGCCTTCATGTAAGACTTTATGAATCATTTCTTGTTTTAAATCAGGAGAATAGTAACGATTTTTTCCTTTTTTGACGAACTTTATTCCGTAACGATCAATCAATTTAATCATGTATCTAAGATTAGAATTGTTTATCCCAAATTTATTTGAAAGCTTCTCTAAGCTATATCCTTGTTTTCTAAGTTCATAGATCTGAATTTTATCTTCATAACTCAATTTCATAATAAAACACCCCAAAAGTTAGATTTTTCAGACTGTTTTTAAAATCTTTCTCAAGGACAAATATAAAATCGTCAACACTTTGAAAACTTCAAAAAAAGTATTTTCATCGCTCTAAACATCAAAAAAGAAAGGACGAAATTTGTCCTTTCTAGATATTACCTTTTCTTCAATCCACTACAGTTGACAGAGAGCCTATTTTTATGTTCACCAAAATAAAAAAAGAGGACTAAACCTCTCTTAATTAACTACTCCGCCAGTAGGACTCGAACCTACGACATCATGATTAACAGTCATGCGCTACTACCAACTGAGCTATGGCGGA
>NZ_KV831031.1:0-230 GCF_001836965.1 Streptococcus sp. HMSC063B03
TCTACGAGATTAGTATAGAAGTTGCCTCGGCTTTCGCCACCGTTTCCTTCTACAGTTGGATCATTGATTGGTTTGACAAATTCGCCATCATTGATCACCAATTCTGTAAATCCTACAAAACGAGCATCATAGTCAGCTGTATAGATGACACGAAGATAGTTGGCTTTGACTGGTGTCGTCAATTCACCCTCGATGTAACGATTTCCTGGCATCTTAGAATCATGTGTCCA
>NZ_KV831032.1:0-526 GCF_001836965.1 Streptococcus sp. HMSC063B03
CATTCATTCTTGGCCATCTTTCCATCTGATTTGAAATAATAATTTCCTACCCATTTATTGCGAGCTTGGCTGCCTTCTGATGGTAGATTAAGTTTTTGAATTGCATAGTTTGCTTCTTCTTTTGTAAATTTTCCAATCCAAGAAGAAGTTAGCCACTCATAAATCTCTGTCTTTGATAAATGGTTATTCTTTCGGTATTCTCTTGCTGTAATTAAGGCATTTGCTTTGTAATCTGCATTCAAGTGATCGATGGCATACTGCGCTGCTGAACTTGAAAAACCATACCACGTTAATGAGTCATAGAGAGCTTTTTTTGACTTATGTAAAACCGAATTATAGCTTTTCGCTTTATTTAAAGCAGCATTGTACTGCTTCCCATCTAGTTTTGGTTGCCGCACACCATCGTAGTCTACATAGTGACGGCCACCATCTACCCATTTGCCCCTTACCATTTTGCCTTCAGAATCAACATAGTAACGGCCACCATCTACCCATTCATTCTTGGCCATCTTTCCATCTGATTTGA
>NZ_KV831033.1:0-248 GCF_001836965.1 Streptococcus sp. HMSC063B03
TAGTTAATTACTGTATCTTGACTTGGATCTGTTGGGATGTTTGGTACTACATATCCTTTTGATGGATCTTTCGGATCAACTGGTTTAAGTGGGTTGCCATCTTTATCTTCTGGAGTGAATCCTGGAACGTATGGTAACACTTCTGTTGGTTGTCCTGGTTTTGTTGGATCTTGTGGGTCATTTGGATACTTGATTGGAGTTGTTGGTTGACCTGGGATGTTTGGAATCCATGATCCGATTGGTTTGTA
>NZ_KV831034.1:0-1148 GCF_001836965.1 Streptococcus sp. HMSC063B03
TTCCAGGTACGAATGTTTCCATGGGGATATCAGGTATTAGTTCAGTATTTATGGGAATGGACTTTTTGAACAATCTGCAAAATGAGAATGCCGGACGTGCCTTTACCCACACTGCAGCAACGACGGCAATGACAGCAGTAGGGGTTGATGTGCTTACTACAGGAATCGTATATGCTAGTACAGGAAGTGGCCTACTCGCATCAGGTGCAACGTATATGGTTGGATTTATGGGAACTAATCCAGTGGGATGGGCTATTATTGCAGGAGTTGGAATTGCTTATCTTTCAACAGTAGCCTATGATAATAATTTCCTTGGAATCAGAGATATAGCAAACGATATGGGCGACAATCTGGATAAGAGTATTAAGGAAGTTGGAAATAGTATTGATTCAGGTATTAAATCAATTCAGAAAGTGTTTGGGTGGTAAATGTGGAATTAAAATTTAAAAATTCAAGTATGATGTGCTTTCAAATTGTTCAGGTAGATCAAGAATCGAAGAAGTATGTCATGGATACAAGTACTATAAGCCCCAAGGGCTATTACTGGGGATTAAAAACAGATACGATTACAGTGGACATGGTAGAGATTGAAAAGAACAATAACCAATTCGAAATTAAACCTAGCAGACCTGTAAGTGCAACAATGGGAGCCATCATCGTTCAACCAATCGTCAAGGTTAGCTATGATGCGCTGAAAAAATTTTTTATTCACAATAATATTAGCGAGCAAATATTATTAAAGTTATTACTCTTTGCAATTTCTATGCTGATTTCTTATTTTGCAATTCTGATTTCATTAAAGTTATCCCATAATAAAGCAGATAAATGGATTCCTCAAAACAGTAATAAATACACAGTTACCTTTACAACTATTCAGAAAAGTAACGGAGGAGTATATCCTTTTGTTGGAGCAATTGCTCTTTGTTTACTTTTCTTTCTTGGTTTGAATAATGGAACAGAAGGAGCTTTTTTGGTGATTAATGGAATCGTTTCGTTATTCTTTTTCATGTTTACTCTAGGAAGTTTTCCAATCGCTCATCTCTACAAGCATGGTCAAGTTGAGGTTAAAAAGATTGAGAAATTATAGAATGAATAACATCGTAAACAGCATTCCTTCAGGTATTAAATCAATTCAGAAAGTGTTTGGG
>NZ_KV831035.1:0-899 GCF_001836965.1 Streptococcus sp. HMSC063B03
CTGACTCTGAGCAGTTGCGACCATCTTCATATAGACCTCTTGGGCTTTTTGAAGCTCCGCAATATCTACATAGAATCCCATTAGCCTTCCTCCGTGTTTACATACGGCTCATAATACCGAACAAAATCCTCACTGCGCATAAAAGCAGTCGATACTTGTTGCTGGGAGAGCTCGATAAAATTCAAATCAAATTTCACTGAGTTGCTTTTCTAAATTTATTATTATGGTTTGTCCCAAAGAGGTGAGGAATACATATAGCTTCCTCTGTTAGATATGTCCCTTCGACCCTCACGTACTATAAAGTCCAATACATTAAAGAATTTTTTTTCAGCCTCAGAAAAATTATCAAATTCAAATGTTCTTCCAATTACATAAGCCCTCTCATCTCTGCTATTCACCATGAATAAATTATCTTTGTAAAATATATGTACAGCAAATGGTGTTCTATTTGTTTCATCGAAAAGAACATACCGTAAAGATATATAATTTTTTTCTTTTATAATACATTCTATTTCTTGTTTGAATTTTTCAATTTGTTCCGAATTCATTTTATCACCTCTTTTAATAAACCTAAATCTTCATAATACTTCAAAGAATTCCCTAGTTGTATCTGAGTTTCTCCACCTGCTCCAAAGACTTTTGTAATTTCTCATTTTGCAGGAGTAGCTAAATCTGCAAACGAGATCCCTCGTTTTTGCATTATAATAGAAAGTTTTTCTTGATCCACATCAGACATAGAAAGAAAACCTTCTTCAAGATTTTTAAGATTTATATCTTTAACTACTTCATATTGATGATAATCTTGATATCCCTCTGGATAAGGTAACCCGCGTTTATTAAAAGCTATAATTTTTCCATCTTCAACGTTAATTTACTGTTTACCATATCAAATCCATATT
>NZ_KV831036.1:0-478 GCF_001836965.1 Streptococcus sp. HMSC063B03
CAGGAAGCTCAGATCCATTATAATCAACTAGATCAACTATTTTCCATCACGGATTTACAGGATTTCATGGGGATTGTGGACAGTGTCTACAGTCCTATTTATCCTTTAGGTTCTGTTGTTGAGCTCGATTTGGAGCTCTTACCAGAGGAACTCCAGAAAAGCTTAGCGGAGGGACCAGGACCACTCGTTACGATTTCAGGCCGCAAGATGCCTCTTCAAGAAGGATTTGATGACTATGTGGTAGACTACTTGGCTCGCATCTGGCCTTTAGGTGAGATGCCTGGAATGGATGCTTTTTTCGTTAGTAACATGATGATTGAGCGGCTTCGTTTTGAAGGCTATAGTGACGACTGGGAAAGTCAGTTCACAGAGGATGTTTTACGTGCGACACAGCTCTCCCAGCAACAAGTATCGACTGCTTTTATGCGCAGTGAGGATTTTGTTCGGTATTATGAGCCGTATTTAAACACGGAGGAAG
>NZ_KV831037.1:0-1449 GCF_001836965.1 Streptococcus sp. HMSC063B03
ACAAGGTGCTAAAGGTGAAAAAGGAGACCAAGGTCAGGCAGGTCGTGACGGTGTAACTCCAACCGTAACCGTTAAAGATAATAAAGAAGACGGTACTCACACTATCACTATTAACGACGGTAGAGGTAATGTTACAAATACTGTTGTAAGAGATGGTTTCGATGGAGCAAGCCCATTAGTTGCGACTCAACGAAATGAAGCTGATAAAACAACAACTGTTATCTTCTATTATGATCAAAATGACAACAACGAATTTGATGCAGGAGATACAAAACTAAAAGAAGTTGTCATTGCAGATGGTGCCAAAGGTGAAAAAGGAGACCAAGGTGAACGTGGATTAACTGGTGCACAAGGTGCTAAAGGTGATCGTGGCGAACGTGGTGAAACAGGGGCAGCAGGACGTGATGGTAAAACGCCAGTAATTACTACAGCTCGTGGTAAAGATGGTCATAGTACTGACATTACATTTACAATTCCTGGAGAAGAGCCTGTTGTAGCTAACATTAAAGATGGTAAAGATGGACGTACACCAACCATCGACTTAAATGCCTTAGCTGAAGCAGCAGCAAGATTAAACAATCAAAGAAGCGGAAGAGTAAGAAGAGCTTTAGCAGACGCCCCATCTACAGCACCAGCAGAAAAACCAAGAGAAGGTACTCTTATTACAGCGTACTTTGATAACAATGGTAATGGTCGGTACGATGAAGGTATAGATGACTTAATTGCTAAACAACCAATTTATAATGGTACAGACGGTGCCAATGGTGCAGCAGGTGCAGCCGGACGTAATGGTGCTGAATTATTAAGTGGACCTAAAGCACCAACAGCAGATGATGGTAAAGATGGCGACACTTATATCGATGCAACTACAGGTGATGTTTATAAGAAAGAAAACGGAACTTGGGATAAGATTGGTAACATTCGTGGACCTCAAGGTCTAAAAGGTGAAGCCGGAGTTGCAGGACCACAAGGACCACAAGGGCTACAAGGACCTAAGGGTGACCAGGGTGCTCAAGGTCTTCAAGGACGTGATGGTCAAGACGGAGCACAAGGTTTACCAGGACGCGACGGACGAGATGGCGCAGCAGGTCGTGACGGACGTGATGGCCGCGACGGTAAAGACGTCTTGAACGGCAAAGTTAACCCAGAAGCAAATCAAGGTAAAGACGGCGATAAATACGTCAACACAGAAACAGGTGACGTCTTCGTTAAGAATAACGGCAACTGGGATAAAGAAGGCAACATCAAAGGACCTAAAGGTGACAAAGGTGCTCAAGGTCTTCAAGGTGAGCGTGGTCAAGACGGAGCACAAGGTTTACCAGGACGCGACGGACGAGATGGCGCAGCAGGTCGTGACGGACGTGATGGCCGCGACGGAAAAGACGTCTTGAACGGCAAAGTTGATCCGACAACAGAAGGTAAAGACGGTGATAAATACGTCAATACAGA
>NZ_KV831038.1:0-514 GCF_001836965.1 Streptococcus sp. HMSC063B03
CGAATAGCTCCATCGGGAGGAACGACATAGCCTGGTTTACGAATGTCAGACGCATATTTTCCTGATGCCATTAAATGTTGTAAGACGACTATATTGTCCCTCTCTTCAAAGGAGGTTTTTAATTGCATATGTTCTTGGTGATTTTGATATTGAAAATAAAGATTCAAGCCAGTAGCTAAAGCAATTACAGAACCAATCACGATTAGTATTTTTTTAAGTCCCGACATTTTTTTCATCCCCTCTGTCTAAATAATCATAGACGTCATGTTTCCAACCCTCTTCCTTTTCATTAGGTTTTCCAATAAAGATATTGAGGTCAAAGCCATATTTAATAAAGTTGCCTCCTATCGTATTATTTTCAATAAGCGTTTCAACCATCAGTTTACCGTTAGCTTTATCCCCATTTCCCATCACAGTTCACAGTATATAATTCTTCAACACGCCCAGTTGTTCATACGGCATTGTGTTGAGCAAGAAGCCACTTTCTCTGGTAAACTATCCATACAAAGTCTGA
>NZ_KV831039.1:0-296 GCF_001836965.1 Streptococcus sp. HMSC063B03
CCTACGGTTGATAATGGACCTGTGTAGGCTGGTACCTCAAGCACTGGTGCTGGTTCTTCACCCTTGCTTGATTGAACCGGTTCTTCTGTCAATTCTTGATAGAAGCTCGCCAATTCATAAAACTCAGCCTTGCCACCTTCCCAGACCAGTTTAACATCTAGAAGAGAACCACCATTTCGGATAGCAAAGGTTTGGAGACTAGATGTAATGGCACCAAGATCTGTCCAACTTTCTTGTCCATCCTTAAGTGTTCTCGCTTGAACTCGTGCTTTCGCTCCTTCAGGAAGGCTTGAAAC
>NZ_KV831040.1:0-344 GCF_001836965.1 Streptococcus sp. HMSC063B03
TCGAAACAGTCGCTTTCCGAGACGGAGAAGCGCCTGGCTGCCTTCAATGGCAAGCAGGCCACAAGTGAGTTAGATGCGATTTTAAACAATCAAAATAAGGGCTTAACGAAGGTGAGTGGGACGGTTACCATGGCCAGCCCTTATCGTAATCCTGAAGCGCTAGCTATCTATCGTAATCCTCATTTCAAGAAGGCGGCAAACCGCTATCACCAGAAAGTGGATAGCCTAGCAAGGGCTTACTTCCAGAAGAATCATCCAGGCGTTGCATTTGACAAGGACAAGGCAGGGATTGAGGAATTGCAGGCTCTTGCGAGGGAGGTGACTAAGAAGGCGGAGTATGGAGA
>NZ_KV831041.1:0-376 GCF_001836965.1 Streptococcus sp. HMSC063B03
TCATCCACGACAAGATAATATTGTTCGCCGTGTTTCCAGATATGCTGACCATACCCTGCGACTTCCTCAAACTTGATAACGTCTTCCCATGTAATATTGGTAATCCCCATCTTAGTATCCTCCTAATGATCTAGAGGTTATCAAAAGCGAAATGGTTAATCTTTATCTAGCGGTGACACGTAGTTATCTGGGAGTTTACCCTTCCAATCAATCCATTTTTGTTCTGCTAGAGGGATTAATTTTTCGAGTTCTTCTTGAGTAAAGTATTCTCTACTTTTAGGATTAGCTATAAGAGGGGTAAGTCCCTCCTCAATCCATTTTTTTTCACTAGCCTTTCTTTCTTCTTCGGTTGAAGGCCATTCATCATTTTGTAGCT
>NZ_KV831042.1:0-353 GCF_001836965.1 Streptococcus sp. HMSC063B03
ACAAATCGATCTTCTTCCTCGTCAGAGTATCCTTTAAATACAATTCGATCCACATCTTCACGATTGAAGTAAAACAACTGTTCTGGGTTTAGTCCCATTGGATAAAAAGCTGCAGAATAATCAAACAAAACACTTTCGCCATTCTGTTCTATCGTAACCCCACGATTGAGAATCATTAGCTTTTGACTCCCCTCTTTTAAATAAACAATTGTTCCAATTGGCAAAATAGACATTTATTTGATTTCCTTTCAATTTATATTTTTTCTAATTCTACAATACTATACGCCATCGTATTAGCATTCTTGAACTTTAAATGAATCATTTACCACCCAAACACTTTCTGAATTGATTTA
>NZ_KV831043.1:0-2541 GCF_001836965.1 Streptococcus sp. HMSC063B03
CCCAAACACTTTCTGAATTGATTTAATACCTGAATCAAAGGCCTTATTTAATTTCTCTAATTCCTTCAAATGTGACGTTTCTAATCTTATAAGCGGAAAGAATGGGAACCTTTCCAAATAAAAATGATAGAAGAAAAAATGAGATAATGCTATTGATAACGAGAACAATACCTTCTCCTCCATCATTAATAGACAAATAAAGTGCCAAACAAGCTATTATAGGAACAGTAAAAATATAGGCATCAAAAACTTGCTTTCTTGCAGATACTGGTTTAAAAATCATCTCATATCTTCTACTAGAAGAAGGCAGTAAAGCTTTAACATTTTTACGTTCTTGCTCTCTTTTAAAATAAAAAATCAAGTAAGAGAATAGTATAGATGCGCAAAATACTACTAATTTTAAAATTATCTGTTGGCTAATATTGTACTCTTTAAAAAAATTTTTCAATAAAGAATAAACAATCCATACAAGCGGTTGAACCATGATTGCCACATATGAAGCTTTAAATTTATTAATCGGGGTACTAAAATTGATATCCTCTCTGTTAAGTTCCATCATCTCAACCGTTAATTCCTCCGTTGGAACACCCCAATAATAGAACTTGGGGGTCATTGAACTTGCATCTAATATATATTTTTTCCCATTTAGTTCTACAAGTTGATGACAAAAATACTTCGTTTCTCTATAATTAATTTCCAAAATTACCACCCAAACACTTTCTGAATTGATTTAATACCTTAGTCAATGTCGTTTCTAACTTCTCAACGTTCTATATTTATAGCTCCTCAATTTCAGTTAATGTTAGTGTCTTATAATATGAGGGAACTTGTGGCATTCTCATCATTACAAAGTAAAACCAAGAAATTATGCCATTAATAATCAACAAGACTCCTTCTGAGCCATCATTAGTTCCCATAAAAAACATCAAACAAACAATATTAATTGCTAAAATTACATACCAATCAATCATTCGTTTACCTTTGGGTTCAAAAACAAGTCGACAGCGTTTACTATTTTGGGGAATTCTTGATTCAAACTTTCCAACCGCACTTTTTTCATAGAAGACAGCCATAAGATAAGACAAGAATAAGGAGAATGCAAACACACCTAATTTTAAAAAAAGCTGTTGACTTATACCCCAATCAATAAATGCATCTTTTATAAGTCTATATGAGATAGCTACGAATGGCTGAACCATGATGACTAAAGCAGTAGACGCCCCTATTGGTGTCTTAGATTTTATTCTAAAACTATCATTGGATGGAGATAGCTCGACCATCTCAGCAGTAACCTCTTTAGGAAGTGAACCGAAGAAATAGGACTTACCTTTTATTGTAGTAGGATCTAAGATATAACTTTTATTCCTAAACTCAACGATTCTAAAAACTGCTATATTTGAATATTTAAATTTTAATTCCACATTTACCACCTAAATACTTTCTGAATTTTGTTATAAGTTACATTATAGCTTTTTCAGTTCTTTAAATTCTAGGTATTTCTTTTGATAAGCATAAGTCAATGGAATAACGCCGGATTCAATCCAAATAAATAGATAGGCCAACAAACCATTCAAGACTAGAATTGCAGCTTCTGTTCCATCATCTTCTCCCATATAAATAGAGAAAGCAATTGTATGTAAAATGAGAAATAGATAGGCATGGAATTGTCTTTTTTTCTTATTATTCTGAAAGACTATTTTAAACCTCTTCTTTTCCTGCGATAAACGACTTGAAATCTCCTTCCTTGATTTGATTAAAATACCTTGATAGACAATATAGGCTACCAAAATAGATATGAGAAATAAAGATACTTTTAAATACAGATAATGACTAATATCATAATATCTAGAAATTGATGTTACTACTCTATACAGAAGAAGACTAAAACCAATATATACCATACGCATTCCTGAGGGTCCCATCTTAATTTTTTTATCAAAATTTTTATTCTTACTATCAAGTTCTATCAAATCAACTTCAAGATTTTCAGGGGAAAATCCCCAGTAATAACTCTTTGGTGTCGTGGAGTTGGAATCGAGAACGTACTTTTTCTCTCCCATCTCTAACACATCAAAATAAGCAACATCTAATCCTCTAAAATTAATTTTCACATTTACCACCCAAACACTTTCTGAATTGATTTAATACCGGAATCAAAGGCTTTGCCAACATCTAATATACTTTTATTAAGATTGTCACCCATCTCGTTTGCTATGGTTTTAATCCCCAAAAAGTTATGCTTATATGCTATACTAGCTACAAATCCTACTGCTACAGTTCCTGCAATAGCCCATCCTATAGGAGTTGTTCCGAGCGCTATAGATGCAGCAAAAGCCATGGCAGACTCTGTACCAATTGCTGTAGCCGCTGCAATCGCCCCAGCTTATAAACTAGCCACTCCTAATGCTGTCATTGCCGTCGTTGCTGCAGTGTGGGTAAAGGCACGTCCGGCATTTTCTTCTTGAAGATTTTTGACAAAGTCTAATCCCATAAAGACCGAGCTAATCCCTGATATCCCCATGGAAACATTCGTACCTGGAA
>NZ_KV831044.1:0-350 GCF_001836965.1 Streptococcus sp. HMSC063B03
ACTTTCTCTGGTAAACTATCCATACAAAGTCTGATACATCTTTTCCATGAAATCCTCAAGCTCTTTTTGAACAATTTTTAATAGTCGCTCTTCTTCGGCTTGAGAGATGTCCACACTCTCTTTTATTTTTTGATTACTAATATTAGAATAGTAACTACGTTTTATGGTTAACTGATTATCTAAAATATAGTAAACATCTATTTTTTCCTCTTTTGCTGTTGTTTCAAATAAAACAGTGACTTCATTCCTTCCAGGATTTGATATTTTCAAATCAATGTCTCCTTTTATCCCTATGGAGTCAATTCCTCCATCCAATCGAATAGCTCCATCGGGAGGAACGACATAGCCTG
>NZ_KV831045.1:0-12263 GCF_001836965.1 Streptococcus sp. HMSC063B03
CAACAGATCCAAGTCAAGATACAGTAATTAACTATGTTCCAAATCCTAGGGAAGTAGAAAAACCTGCTAAACCAGCTCAACCTTCTAAACCTTCTAAACAAGAAACACCTAAATATGTTGAAGGTCAAAAAGAGTTGCCTAACACAGGTACAGAAGCTAACGCTAGTCTAGCATCGCTCGGACTTCTTGGAGCACTAGGAGGGTTTGGACTTCTTGCTCGTAAGAAAAAAGAAGATTAAATCTAATTAGATTTTCTAATAAGAATAAGGAGTTGGATGGAATATCCGCTCCTTTTTCTTATAGTTTGAAACTATAGGATTGCCTAGGAAAGAAGTGTTAGAGGGGACTAACAGTTTTTGGTATAATGGAAGATATTTGAAAGAAAAGAGAAGTGATATGACACAGATTATTGATGGGAAGGCTCTAGCAGCTAAGTTACAAGGACAGCTGGCTGAAAAGACTGCAAGATTAAAGGAAGAAACAGGTTTAGTACCTGGTTTGGTGGTGATTTTGGTTGGGGACAACCCTGCCAGCCAAGTCTACGTTCGAAATAAGGAACGTTCTGCCCTTGCAGCTGGTTTTCGTAGTGAAGTAGTCCGAGTTCCAGAAACCATTACCCAAGAGGAATTGTTAGACTTGATTGCCAAATACAATCAAGATTCAGAATGGCACGGGATATTAGTCCAGTTACCATTGCCAAAACATATTGATGAAGAGGCAGTTTTATTGGCTATTGATCCTGAAAAGGACGTGGATGGTTTCCATCCCTTAAACATGGGGCGTCTCTGGTCTGGTCATCCAGTCATGATTCCTTCTACACCAGCAGGGATTATGGAAATGTTCCATGAATATGGGATTGACTTGGAAGGTAAAAATGCGGTCGTCATCGGTCGTTCCAATATCGTCGGAAAACCCATGGCCCAGCTTCTTTTGGCAAAGAATGCTACAGTGACTTTGACTCACTCACGGACTCATAATCTTGCCAAGGTGGCTGCTAAAGCAGATATTCTGGTGGTTGCAATCGGTCGTGCCAAGTTTGTGACTGCTGACTTTGTTAAACCTGGAGCAGTTGTCATTGATGTTGGGATGAATCGCGATGAAAATGGGAAGCTATGTGGTGATGTTGATTATGAGGCAGTTGCCCCACTTGCTAGCCACATCACACCAGTTCCTGGAGGTGTAGGTCCTATGACCATTACCATGCTGATGGAGCAAACTTATCAAGCAGCACTTCGGACATTGGATAGAAAATAGGAAAAAAGAAGGTAGAATAATGTTTTACCTTCTTTTTATATAATGCAGTCTAAAATGATATGAGTCCATAAACTATAAATTTGAAGTATGAAAATGCTATTAATAGAATGAAATTTGTATTGGAAAGAGTCTAGAATAGAAAGCTACTTTCATTGCACTTATTTCTTTTGAATGAACTTATCTTGCATACCATTTTATTAGGTTAAATTGATGGAAAATGATTGCAATTTTAGGTGTGTTTTGATATATTTAATATATAAAATATATTATCGAACTTGGTACGTGTTTGTGTATTCAGAAGGAGGTCGTTTTTTAAAATTAAGTAAGCGCTTACTTTGTATCAAGAAAAAGAAATGAGGATTTTAATGAACAAAAGACTTTTTGATAAACGTTGTCATTATAGCATTCGTAAATTTGCAATAGGTGCGGCATCTGTAATGATTGGGGCTAGTATATTTGGCATTTCAGCTGTACAAGCTGAGGAAGTGGCTTCATCCAATACTCAAACAGAAGAAACAACTGTTCATCAACCTCAGCCTTTAGATAAGCTTCCTGATGATGTGGCAGCTGCTATCGCAAAGGCTGATGAGAATGGTGGGCGTGAGTTTGTAAAACCCAAAGCTGAGTCGACAGAAGATAAAGTGACTAAGGATACAGAAACTACTAGACCTGCTAACGATGGTAGTCATGAATTGGCTAGTCCTAAAGTGGAAACTCCAAATAAAGTAGAAGAAGGAACCAAGGCTGAGGACAAACAGAAATCTGAAGAGGCAAATCCAAAGCCTGTTGAATCTGCATCAACATCTGGAACAGAACTGAAAGAGGATTCTAAAAAAACTTCTGAAAAGGACCAAGTGAAAGCAGACACAGAGATCAAACCTTCTTTTGAAAAATCGCAAGCACTATCTGGAGAGTCAAACAAAGCTGAAGTTGAAAAGGAAAAACAACTATTATCGGAGCGAAAACAAGATTTTAATAAAGATTGGTATTTTAAACTAAATGCCCAAGGAGATTTTTCAAAAAAAGATGTGGATGTTCATGATTGGTCTAAATTGAATCTTCCACATGATTGGAGCATTTATTTTGATTTCGACCATAAGTCTCCCGCGCGTAATGAAGGTGGCCAGTTAAATGGTGGAACAGCTTGGTATCGTAAGACTTTCACATTAAATGAAGCAGACAAGAATAAGGATGTTCGTATCAATTTTGATGGTGTTTACATGGATTCAAAGGTCTATGTAAATGGTAAATTTGTAGGACATTATCCAAGTGGCTATAATCATTTTTCATATGATATCACAGAATTTTTAAACAAGGATGGTAGTGAAAATTCAATTACTGTTCAAGTGACCAATAAGCAACCAAGTAGTCGTTGGTATTCAGGAAGTGGGATTTATCGTGATGTAACTCTTAGTTATCGTGATAAAGTCCATGTTGCCGAAAATGGTAATCATATCACTACTCCAAAACTTGCTGAGCAAAAAGAAGGGAATGTTGAAACACAGGTTCAAAGTAAGATTAAAAATACGGATAAGAAGGCTGCTAAAGTCTTTGTGGAACAACAAATTTTCACTAAGGAAGGTAAGGTTGTTTCAGAATTAGTGCGCTCTGAAACGAAGAATTTAGCAGAAAATGAAGTTGCAGATTTCAGACAAACAATCCTAGTTAATAAACCAACTCTTTGGACGACAAAAAGTTATCATCCTCAACTGTATGTTTTGAAAACAAAGGTTTATAAAGAAGGTCAACTAGTTGATGTAACAGAAGATACATTTGGTTACCGCTATTTTAATTGGACTGCTAAGGATGGTTTCTCTCTGAATGGTGAACGCATGAAATTCCACGGAGTAAGTATTCACCATGACAATGGAGCTTTGGGTGCAGAAGAAAATTATAAGGCTACCTATCGTAAATTAAAACTCCTGAAAGATATGGGGGTTAACTCTATTCGAACAACCCACAATCCAGCTAGTCCTCAGTTACTTGATGCTGCAGCAAGTTTAGGTCTTTTGGTTCAAGAGGAAGCTTTTGATACTTGGTATGGTGGTAAGAAGACTTATGACTATGGACGTTTCTTTGATCAAGATGCAACCCATCCTGAAGCTAAGAAGGGTGAGAAGTGGTCTGATTTTGATCTTAGAACAATGGTAGAACGTGATAAGAACAATCCGTCTATCGTCATGTGGTCTCTTGGAAATGAGGTAGAAGAGGCAAATGGTAGTCCTCGCTCTATCGAAACTGCTAAGCGTCTGAAGGCTATTATCAAGGCGATTGATACTGAGCGTTATGTCACCATGGGTGAAAATAAATTTAGTCGTGCAGCGACAGGTGATTTCTTGAAACTCGCAGAAATCATGGATGCTGTCGGTATGAACTATGGTGAACGTTTTTATGATGCGGTTCGTAGAGCGCATCCAGACTGGCTCATTTATGGTTCTGAAACCTCTTCAGCTACTAGAACGCGTGATTCTTATTACAATCCTGCTCAAATCCTTGGACACGATAACCGTCCAAATCGTCACTATGAACAATCTGATTATGGTAACGACCGTGTTGGGTGGGGAAGAACAGCTACTGAGTCATGGACTTTTGACCGTGATCGCGCTGGCTATGCCGGACAATTTATCTGGACTGGGTTTGATTATATTGGTGAACCAACTCCATGGCATAACCAAGATAATACACCTGTAAAAAGCTCTTACTTTGGTATCATCGATACGGCTGGTTTACCAAAAAATGATTTCTACCTTTATCGCAGTGAGTGGTATAGTGCTAAAGAAAAGCCAACTGTACGTATTTTACCACATTGGAACTGGACTGAAGAGACACTTAAAGAACGTAAGATGTTAGTTGATGGAAAAGTTCCGGTTCGTACCTTCTCAAATGCTGCAAGTGTCGAATTGTTCTTAAATGGACAGTCGCTTGGTAAAAAGGAATATACGAAGAAAAGGACAGAAGATGGACGTCCTTATCATGAAGGGGCTAAACCAAGTGAATTGTATCTTGAGTGGCTTGTGAAATACCAACCCGGCACACTGACTGCGATTGCTCGAGATGAAAATGGCAACGAAATTGCGCGTGATAGTGTGACAACTGCAGGGGAACCAGCAAGAGTTCGTCTGACTAAAGAAGAGCATGTTATCACTGCAGATGGGAAAGACCTATCCTACATCCATTACGAAATTGTTGATGGCGATGGGAATGTGGTTCCGACAGCGAATAATCTTGTTCATTTCAATCTTCATGGTCAGGGACAAATTGTTGGTGTGGATAATGGAGAACAAGCTAGCCGTGAGCGCTACAAAGCTCAAGCGGATGGAACATGGCAAAGACGTGCTTTCAATGGTAAAGGAGTTGTCATTGTAAAATCAACAGAAAAAGAAGGTAAATTTACTCTTTATGCAGATTCTGCTGGTTTGACATCTGATAGCGCAACGGTCGCAACTGTGTCTGGTAAGAAAGAAAACCGTCACTTTGTAGCCTTTGCTCCTATAAAAGCAACAACTGATGTTAGCACAAATCCTGAATTGCCTCAAACAGTAACAGCTATTTATAGCGACGGTAGTGTTGAGGAAAAGACTGTAACATGGGACGTGCCAGCTGACTTGCTTACAAGTGCAGGTGAGAAAAAAGTATCTGGACGTGTAGAAGGTTTGGAAACTAAAGCTGAGGCATTTGTTAAAGTGATTGCTTTAGATAGATGGTTACCAAAAGTTGCTACAGTCCCAGTTGGTACAACTGCAGCAGATTTGGATAAAACAGTCACAGCTGTTCTGACAGATGGTAGCTTGATTGATACTGATGTTGTTTCTTGGACCTTGAAAGATCCTTCTGCTTTGACAAAAGAAGGTGGACGTACGGAAGCTACTGGTAAATTAGTAGATGATGGTCATGAAGTTACGGCAACCTTTATCGCAAGCAGTAAGGAAACAACAAGTAGCATTACAGGACTTACTGTTGGGGATAAAGCTCTTGAGAACTTCGAGTCTGGCAAGACTTATTACCGTGTGTCCCTTCCTTACACTGGAACAATTCCAAGTGTTGGGGCTCAGACTACTGGTTATCAAGTAACTGTTCAGCAAGCTTCTGCTGATAATGGTTATCAGGCTTCTGTCTTCTTGAGTGACCAAAAGGGTGATTTGGTTCAAACTTACTTAATTCAGTTTGTGAAGGAAGCTCCTGCCTTGAAACGTTTGGAAGTGGTTGTAGAAGGAAAAGAAACTGCCACTGAAGATCAAGTATTAACTTATCACGTCATTGGTCGTTATGAGGATGGTTCTCAAACAGAATTTTCAGCTTCAGATATTCACCTAGAAGCTAAATCATCTGATGGTGGGCATCTTGAGGTGAATGGTCAGAATCTATTGCTCTATACTAAGGGAAGAGTGACTTTGACACCTCGAATCGATAATCAAACAGAGAAAACAGAATCTGTAACCACTGAAGTGGTGATTAAAGAAAATAAAGTCAGCAAGAAGATTGTGAAACTTCATCCTGTATCTGTTTCTACAGACATTAATCAGCAACCGAATCTACCTAAAGAAGTTGGGGCAGAATTTGATAAGGGCTTGCCACGCAAAGTATCTGTAACTTGGGATAAGGTAGATGAAAAAGAGTTGGGGCACTATCATAGCTTTACGCTTAAAGGACATGTAGAAGGCACAGACATTGAAGCTCAAGCGACTGTAACGGTTGAAGGATTGCAAGTTGCAGAGGAAATCAGCCTCACAGTACCTAAGGGTGAGACAGTTCAATTGCCAGCCAATGTTCGGGCTTACCATTCTAATGGAACAACTATCTACAAAGATGTTGTTTGGGATCAGGTTCCAGCCAACTTTAGTCAAACTGAAGGGGTCTATGAAATCAATGGTCGTTTAGTAGGTAGCAATCTTACAACTAAAGCTCATGTTCGAGTGTCTAGTCAAGTGGTTGCTGGAAATAATATCTCTAAACAATGGACAGGTTCACAATTACCTGCTGCTATTGTATCCAATACAGGAGGAGATGACACGGCCAATACCCTGAACGACTTGACTGTATCAAGAACGCCATCAGATGCTAAAAATAGATGGACAACTTGGAGAACAAATACTGATAATGACTGGGCTTCTATCTTATTTGGTAATTCAGGAGACTTGACGAAACGTTTTGTCAACAATTTGTCAGTTGATTTCTATACTGATGGAGCAATTGGTCTTCCAAAAGAATATGTAGTTGAATATTATGTAGGTAAAGAAATTCCAGATTTACCAAGTGATGTCAGTCATGCTCAGCGTGATACTAATCATCCATTTAATAATCCAGACAATTGGAAAGCAGTTGAAAACTTACATGCTCCAAGTCAGCTATCTGCAACTCAAACCAATCACTTTACCTTTGACAAGGTCGAAACCTACGCTGTGCGTATTCGTATGAAGAAGGCTGATGGAACATCAGGTGTTGGTTTGACAGAGCTAACTGTCCTTGGAAACAAGGTCTTAAGTGAAACAAGTTCAGATATTTCTATCAAAGTAGATGGCAAGGATCTTGAACACTTTAATCCATCGAAAACAGATTATTATATTCCTCAATCTAGCAAGGAAATTACTGCAACAGCTAGCAACAATGGTTTGGTTACTCTTGTTCCAGCAACAAGTCCAAAAGGTGCGACACGTCTTATTTTGAAGGCTGAAGATGGTACTATTTTAAAAGAATATCGAATCTACCGTAATGATGAGAGAGAAACTAGTCAACCTCTTGCTGCAGAAAACAGTGCTAAAATCTTGAATGTTGGAGACAATCTTCAACTTCCTTCAGAAGTAAGTGTTTATTATCCAACTTCAACTAATTGGACTACAGATAAACTTGCAGTGAAGTGGGATGCTATTCCTGAACATGCGACAGAGCATGAGGGAACATTCCAAGTTACCGGTCATGTTATTGGTACAAATCTAACAACTATCATGCAGGTGACAGTTGTTTCTAAAGGCAATCAAATCATTTCAGAAAATCCAAGCAACAATGACAAAGATTCTAAAGCCTTTGCTTCGACAACGAACGATACTCAAGCAGCTTCACATGATCGAATTTTCTATATCAATGATGGAAAATACAATGAAGATGGACGTTGGACAAACTGGTCTCGTACTCCGAAAAATCAAGAAACTTCTGTTGGATTACTCTTTAAGAAGGATGGAAAAATTACTTCTCAATCTATCGGAAAAGTAGCCCTTCAGTTCTTTAAAGATAGTGGCACAGATGCTCCTGAGAAAATGGTTCTAGAAAGATATATTGGTCCAGAATTTACAGAACCAAGTACGATTTCTCGTTATGAAGAAAATGCCGATCATCCATTCAATAAGGCAGAAAATTGGGCACCAATTCCTTACAAAGCTTCTGGAGAATTAGTAGCTGGTAAACCAATCGAGTTTAACTTTGATCCGGTTCAAACGACAGCTATTCGTGCTCGCATGACTCGTAAGGCTACTACCAATGGTCTTGCACTTGTAGAATTTACAGCCTATTCTGCAGGCAAGGGAGCAGAAGTGGAAACACCATCAGCGACTATTTCGATCGATGGAAAAGCATTGGAAAACTTTGATCCAAATGTGACAGAGTACACCCTAACAACAATGGGAACTAAACCAAAAGTCACTGCGACAACTAGTGGACATGGAGTAGTCACGGTAGTGGATCATGGAAATACAAATCTTCCAACACTCGTTCGTCTTGTTTCCAAAGATGGAAATCTGGTGAAAGAATATCGTTTACACTTTAAGTCTACCTTCCAAACAACACCGACAGAAGGCGTTAAGAACTTAGTTGCAGAAGTACCAAGTTTGGAAATTGAAAAGACTTCACTTCCGTTTAAAGAAGTTATTCGTGAAAATCCTGAACTTGCTCAAGGTCAACGTCGTATTGTTTCTGAAGGTCAGGATGGAGAAAAAGTTGACTATATTCAAGTTTTGGGTACTACTAGAAGTCTTGTTCATTCTGAAGAAAGAAAGGCTCAGGATCGCATTGTTGAAGTTGGACTGAAAACAACTATTTCAAGTAGTAAAGGCGAGGAGCCAGCTCCAGTCAATGAAGTTCCAGAATTCAAAGGCGGTGCTAACTTTGTAGAAGCGGCAGTAAACGAAGTTCCAGAATTCAAAGGTGGTGCTAACTTTGTAGAAGCAGCAGTCAATGAAGTTCCAGAATACACAGGAATTCTAGCCACAGTAGGAGATCAAGCAGTACCAAGTGTTGAGAAACCTGAATTTAAGGGTGGCGTTAATGCTGTAATGGCTCTAGAACATAAACTTCCAGAGTACCGTGGTATTCTAGCTACAGTAGGTAATCAACCAGCACCGACAGTAGAAAAACCAGAGTTTAAACTAAGTTCGTTAGAAAAATCTCAGACTCCAGAAGCACCAGTTCAAGTTGCCAAGGAAGACAAGAGATTGCCAGAGACTGGTGAAAAACAGTCAGAAACAGCTATTTTCTTGGCAGGTGTTACCTTGGCCTTGTCAGCAGCTTTATTAACTGCAAAACGCAAAGAGGACTAGTCTGTGCGCCTAATACCATTCTAGTTGTATAGATTGGTAGAAGATAAAAAATGAATCGATAAATGAGTCGAATAGATGGAGAGGGCCAATTAGTCCTCCCCGTCTTTACTAGTGAAAATGGAATCGTTTACTTTCGTGTTTGGACGAAAGGAGATAAGATAAAGATGGATAAAAATTTTTTCAATAAACGTTGTCATTACAGTATTCGTAAATTCGCTATTGGAGTAGCTTCTGTTATGATTGGTGCCAGTATCTTTGGTGTTAATCTAGTAGAGGCTGCAGAAACAGGTAGTGTAGGAGATAAAGAGGGAACTATAACTCAAGCTGAGCCATTAGAAAAGTTACCTGATGAACTTGCGGCAGTTTTGAAGAAAGCAGAAGAAAATACTGGGAAGGAAGCTAGCTCGACAGTTGGAAATGGAGAAACTACAGGAACGATTGGTTCTACTGATTCGACAAATAATCTTAAACCAGCTGAAGCACCTGGAATTCCAGAGAATGAAACAAAGCCGTCTGAAGCTATGAGTGGAGGACAAAATGATAAAGAAATCTCTAAACCTAGTCAACCAACTACACCTGAAACTCCAAAAGTAGATCAAACAGGTGATGGAACAGTTGAACTAGCGGATCAATTCACTGCAAGCAAACCAGCTAGCGAAGATAGTATTGCAGCTGCCAGCAAGAGCGCAGATTATCTCAAGAAAGAGTACAAGGTCTTCCCAACTCCACAAAAAGTGACTTATGGAGAAGGAGTCACAGCCCTTCGTAAGCAAGTCAATCTGGTTATGGGAGATCAACTCGATATCTATACTCGTAATCGCTTGAAGAGTGTCTTGCAGGACAATCAAGTATCTTACAAAACTAGTAAAACGGCAGTTTCTGGCGCAACTAATATCTATCTTGGAGTGCATGGACAAGGTTCACAAGCAGAGCAAAATATGTCCAAGGTTTCAGCAGGTCTCTTTGACAAGATTGATGCCTATGCCTTGACCATCAAGGATAATTCGATTTCTATCGTCGGAAAAGACACAGATGCAGTCTTCTATGGTTTGACAACCTTGAAACACATGCTTAAGGAAAGTCAAGTTCCAGTTCTTCGCAATGTGACAGTGGAAGATTACGCTGAAATCAAGAACCGTGGTTTCATCGAAGGTTACTATGGAAATCCATGGTCTAATGAAAATCGTAAAGAATTGATGCGTTATGGAAGTGAATTGAAGTTAACTCAATACTATTTCGCACCAAAAGATGATCCATACCACAATAAGAAATGGCGTGAACTTTACCCAGAAGAAAAACTGGCTGAAATCCGAGAACTTGCACGTGTCGGTAATCAAACGAAAACACGTTATGTTTGGACCATCCATCCATTTATGAACAATCGTATCCGCTTTGGCAATGAAGCGCATTACCAGGCTGACCTTGCAACAATAAAGGCTAAGTTTACTCAGTTGTTGGACGTGGGAGTGCGTGAATTTGGTGTGCTTGCAGATGATGCACCAAGCCCAGTTGGTGGTTACCATAGTTATGTTCGCTTGATGAAGGATATCACAAATTGGTTGACTGAAAAACAAACAACATACAGTGGTCTCCGTAAAGATATGATTTTTGTTCCTGCCTGGTACATGGGGCAAGGAACTGAAGCTGAACTTCGGACCTTGAATGAACATCTTCCTGAAAATGTTCATTTAACTCTTACTGGTGGAAAGGTCTGGGGGGCTGTTGATCAAACATTCTTAACGAACTTAAAGAAAAATTTAACAGAAGGTGGTAAGACTTACCGTCCAATTCAGTTCTGGATTAACTGGCCATGTAATGACAATACAAAACCCCACCTAATTCTTGGAGGTGGTGAAAAATTCTTACATCCAAATGTTGATTTATCGCTTGCACAAGGAATTGTGCTAAATCCAATGCAACAATCTGAAGCATCTAAAGTGGCACTTTTTGATATGGCTCAGTATGGATGGAAGCAATGGAGAAGTGCAGAAGAAGCTGAACAAATCAACGATATGGCCTTTAACTATGTAGTCAACGATCATTTTGAAGAAAGCAGTGTTTCAAAGGCTTTTCGAGAACTCGGAAAACACATGCGCAATCAAAATAGACCTCCCCATGTCACTAAATTAGAAGAGTCTGTAAAATTGGCTCCAAAATTGACAGAATTCTATAACAAACTCAAATCTGGTCAAAATCTGGATTCTGAAAGAAAAGAGTTGAGGGACATTTTTGCTGGTTTGAAAGCCAATGCTCTTCTACTTAAAGAAAAAGGCGATCAGAAATTAATCGAACAAATTCACTATTGGTTAGATAATACAGTAGATCAAATGAACGCGCTTGAAGCTTTCCTAACAGCTACAGAAGGTCTTACTGAAAAGAATGATGCCAAGGTATGGGAGTACTATCAGGCAGGAGTCAAACATTATGACCAGTCAGTTAAACATGCCTTCTTTTACGTTGACCATTATGAATACGCAGAATTTGGTGTCCAACATATTCGACCATTTATCAATAATCTCAAAGAATACTTAGCCTTACATATTCAAGCAATGTTGAATCCAGATAAATTTGTGACAACATTTATTACGAATCGTGCTGGAATAGAAGGCGGATTGAAAGAAGTCACAGATGGTGACTTTGATACACATGTGATTGCCAAAACAACCATTGTAATTGAGAGAGGTGATTATGTAGGCTTACGCTTTAATAAGGCGATTAAAATACACAAATTAGGTTTCGCTACGGGTACTAATACGGCCGATAACTATACCTTTAGTAATGCAGTTGTGGAATATCAAAATGAAAAAGGAGAATGGGTAGCCATAACGAGCCCTGCATATACTGGTCGAGAACGCATTCTGGAATTTAATGACCTCGATATCACAGCTCAAGCTGTTCGTATGATAGCAACAGCTAAGAAGGATAATGCTTGGCTCGCCATGCGTGAAATAGCTGTAAATAGACCCCTAGAATTGGGTAGTAAGAAAGTTAGTGGCACTATTAGTTTAAGTCCAAACCTTGTTTACAAATATGGAACAAGTGTTGTTCAGATGCAAGATGGTCGAGAAAACACAGAATCCATGATGGCACATGTTGATCAGACCAATGTCACACCAGCGCAAGCCTGGGTACAAATGGACTTAGGTGGACTGCATAAAGTAAAACGAGTTCATCTGATGCAAGGAGAACGAGACAAACTAGCATCTGGTGTCATCGAATATTCTGCAGATGGTACAAATTGGACAACGCTTCAAAATTTATCAGGGCAACGAACTTCTGATATCGTGCAAGAATTTACAACTCGTTTTGTTCGCATTCGCAATACACAAACCTTAAATAAGTGGTGGAGAATTGCGGAATTTACAGTAGATGTCGATAGTCCAAATCTTGACTTAACAGATACCAACGTGGACGCCTTGAAGGAAACACCGGTAGTGGATAGCTTGGGACGTTATGAACTTCAAATTCCAGCTGGAACTAAAC
>NZ_KV831045.1:12363-87268 GCF_001836965.1 Streptococcus sp. HMSC063B03
AACTTCAAATTCCAGCTGGAACTAAACTTCCTGCTCATAGCTATCTAGGAATGAAGCTTGACCGTATTCATCAAGTCAAGAGCATCCAGCTCCAAGGTCAAACAAATCCAGCACTCAGTCTAGAGTATTCTGCAAATGCTCAAGAATGGACACCAGCTAGCCAGTTAACAGATAGAACTGTCGCAACCCACTTGGTACGTTATGTTCGTCTTGTTAATAAAACAGACCAAGAACAGGCTGTTCCATCAACTTCTATCCTTGTAACGACTAAAGAAGTGCAACCAACCAAACTAGAATCTACAACTATGGGTATTCATCCAACATATGGAAGTAATGATGTTCGTAAGATTAATAACCTAGATCAATTGTTTGATGGTGTGTACAACAACTTCGTTGAGTTTTCAGACTATGCCCATAAAGATGGCCATGTAACCTTGAAACTTGGTAGTGAACGAACGATTAAGAAGATCAGAGCCTACATCCAAGATGGAACTCAAAACTATCTTCGTGATGGTAAAATCCAAGTCAGCCAAGACGGTAAAACTTGGACGGATGTTGTGACAGTGGGAGATGGTGTAGTCAATAGTACACACGATGATTCATTGACAGATGGTTGGACACATGATTCTAAGATGCCAGGAAATCGTTACATCGAGGGTGAATTGACGACACCAGTCAAAGCCAACTATCTTCGTGTCATCTATACAGCTGACTATGATGCTCGTTTTGTAGGATTTACAGAATTGGTGATCAATGATGGCGAATTTGTCAAACCAATCAATGATCCAACTGTAGAAGGAAACGGTGGCGAAAGCCGAGGCAACTTCTATACTAATCTCGTAGATGGAAAAGTCTTGACTAGCTACAAGGCAGAAAAAGATAAGGGTGAAATGGTTTACCACTTGTCAGAACCAACCAATGCCAACCATCTACGCCTTGTTTCAAGCCTTCCTGAAGGAGCGAAAGCACGAGTTCAAGCGAGAACACTTAAGGATGGACAAGAAAGTTGGACAGATCTTGGTGCCATTACATCTAGTCTCCAAACCTTTGCTATCCGAAATGGTGGTTCTCTTCTAGATGTTAAACTGGTCTGGGAAGGTGGCAAGGCTGAGTTTTATGAATTGGCGAGCTTCTATCAAGAATTGACAGAAGAACCGGTTCAATCAAGCAAGGGTGAAGAACCAGCACCAGTGCTTGAGGTACCTGAATTTACAGGTGGTGTAAATGCAGTTGAAGCTTTGGTACATGAGCTACCAGCTTATACAGGCCCATTGTCAACCGTAGGTGACCAAGCCGCTCCAACAGTAGAGAAACCAGAGTTCAAGGGTGGAGTCAACTCAGTTATGGCCTTGAAACACGAACTACCAGAGTACACAGGTCCATTGTCAAGCGTGGGCGATCAAACTGCACCGACGGTAGAGAAACCAGAGTTCAAGGGTGGAGTCAACTCAGTTATGGCCTTGAAACATGAGCTACCAGCCTACACAGGTCCATTATCAACCGTAGGTGACCAACCAGCTCCGACAGTAGAAAAACCAGAATTTAAGCTAAGTTCGTTAGAAAAATCTCAGACTCCAGAAGCACCAGTTCAAGTTGCCAAGGAAGACAAGAGATTGCCAGAGACTGGTGAAAAACAGTCAGAAACAGCTATTTTCTTGGCAGGTGTTACCTTGGCCTTATCAGCAGCTTTATTAACTGTAAAACGCAAAGAAGACTAGTCTATGCGCCTAATACCATTCTATTTGTATAGATTGGTAGAAGATAAAAAATGAATCGATAAATGAGTCGAATAGATGGAGAGGGCCAATTAGTCCTCCCCGTCTTTACTAGTGAAAATGGAATCGTTTACTTTCATGTTGGGTCGAAAGGAGAGTAGAGGGGCTTTGTCCCCTCTTTTTCTATATGAACGAAGAGATTTATATTTAAGATGCAAGGTAGATAGACTTTATAGTATAATGAATAGAGAGGAAAAAACGATGAAAGTGATTGATCAAGCCTTACTAGAAAAAGTCATTATTGAACGTTCTCGTACAAGTCATAAAGGAGACTATGGTCGTCTGCTTTTGTTAGGTGGGACCTATCCTTATGGTGGAGCTATCATCATGGCTGCCTTGGTAGCTGTAAAAAGTGGCGCAGGATTGGTGACCGTTGGAACGGATAGGGAAAATATTCCAGCTCTGCACAGCCATTTACCTGAGGCTATGGCCTTTGCTCTTCAAGACCAGCAACTGTTAAAAGAGCAATTGGCGAGGGCAGAAGTTGTCTTATTGGGACC
Source organism: Streptococcus sp. HMSC063B03 (assembly GCF_001836965.1). GTDB lineage: Bacteria > Bacillota > Bacilli > Lactobacillales > Streptococcaceae > Streptococcus > Streptococcus pneumoniae_F. The sequence continues at coordinate 14,639 of NZ_KV831045.1, forward strand.
TGGTTTACGAGACGATATTTTTGGAGAAGAACTAGTCAAACAGGTTTTTGCTAGCTTAAGACAGAATCAGATTTTGCTTGTAGACGGAGGTGCTCTGACAATTCTTGCTAGGATAAGTTTGTCATTTCCTTCGAGTCAGCTTATCCTAACTCCCCACCAAAAGGAATGGGAAAAGCTGTCTGGAATTACGATTGAAAAGCAAAATGAAGATACAACGGCTAGTGCCCTAACTTCCTTCCCTCAAGGAACAATTTTGGTAGAGAAAGGTCCAGCTACTCGTATTTGGCAAGCTAGCCAATCTGATTATTACCAGTTACAGGTTGGCGGTCCCTATCAGGCGACTGGTGGTATGGGAGATACACTAGCTGGAATGATTGCAGGATTTGCAGGCCAATTTCGACAGGCCAGTCTCTACGAACGTGTGGCAGTAGCAACCCATCTTCATTCAGCAATAGCACAAGAACTATCTCAAGAACATTATGTGGTCTTGCCGACGGAAATCAGCTCTTATCTGCCCAAAATAATGAAAAAAATATCTCAAAAAGGCACCTGATCGTTTCAGGCGCCTTTGTATTTTTTAGAAAAATCCTTTAATCTTTCCAACGAGGCCATCTAGACCTTCAGAACCAGAAATCAACTGCTGAGCTTGAGAGAAGTATTCTCCAAGCTGTTCTTGATTTTCTGCAACAAATGTTTTTGCAGCTTCGAAATCTTTTGTTTCGATTAGCTCTTTTACTTGATTAAACAAATCTAATGGGTTCATCTTATGTCTCCTTTTCTGTATAATACTATTCAAACATTTTATAAAAATTTTTTCAAGCAAAGAGATTTTTCTATCGAAGTTGAGGGGTGTCAAACAGGGCTTTTTTTGATATAATTTTTAATGATGAATTCGAGAAATGATCGGTATGTGGTTGTTGATTTAGAGGCCACTAGCACCGGAAGCAAGGCAAAAATTATTCAAGTGGGTATTGTGGTGATTGAAAATGGCGAAATCGTCGATCAGTATGGGACTGACGTCAATCCCCATGAGCCCTTGGATTCTCATATAAAAGAATTGACAGGGTTGACTGATCAACGGTTGGCAGTTGCTCCAGAGTTTTCACAGGTAGCTGGAAGGATTTTTGAACTGGTCAAGGATGGTGTTTTTGTCGCGCACAATGTACAGTTTGATGCAAATCTTCTGGCAGAGTACCTATTCTTTGAAGGTTATGAATTGAGAACTCCTCGTGTGGATACAGTTGAGCTGGCACAGGTTTTATACCCTCAGTTTGAAAAGTACAATCTCGGCATTCTCTGTCAAGAATTAGGGATTAAGTTAGACCACGCCCACACCGCTCTCTCTGATGCACAAGCAACAGCAGAGCTTTTGCTTTTTATGCGTCAAAAACTTTTTCAGTTACCAAAAGGACTTTTAGAAACGTTGTTAAATTTTGCGGATAATCTCCTTTATGAAACTTATTTAGTGATTGAAGAAGTATATCAGCGCCAGTCCCTCCTTTCTTCTCACGATTTGATGGAGTTCCATGGACTCTTTCTAAGAAAGAAAAGTCAGTCTTTAAAACCACGTAAGCTATCTAAGGATTTTACTAAAAATATGTCCTTGTTAGGCTTGGATGAACGTCCTCAGCAAGTTGAATTTGCAGAAAAAGTTGAGCAGTTATTAAAGGAACAGAAAACCGCGTTTATTCAAGCCCAAACGGGACTTGGAAAGACTTATGGTTACATGCTGCCGGCTTTGAGCATGGAAAGTGAAGGGGGCATCCTTGTTAGTGTTCCTACCAAAATCCTTCAAAATCAAATTATGCAAGAAGAAGGAAGTCGATTAAAAGATACTTTTCATATTGATATTCATAGTCTTAAGGGACCTCAAAATTATTTGAAGCTCGATAATTTCTATAAGATACTCCATAGGCCAGAGTCCAACCGCCTATTCACACGCTTTAAAATGCAAGTCTTGATTTGGTTAACAGAGACAGAAACAGGTGACTTAGATGAAATCGGGCAGCTGTATCGTTATCAACATTTTCTAGCTGAACTTGTACATGATGGAAAACTTTCAAAAAAAAGTTTATTTATTTCTGAGGATTTCTGGCAACGCAGTCAAGATAGAGCTAAATCGAGTCGCCTTTTGTTAACCAATCACGCTTATCTGGTAACACGTTTAGAGGATAATCCAGAATTTGTCAACAATCGAATGGTAATCATAGATGAAGCTCAAAAAATGCTGCTTGCCCTTGAAAACCTCTCTCAAGAATCTTATCTCCTCGATGATTTAGTAACACAAGTTCAAAAGTCCTTGGAAACAGAAAAAGATCTTATTCAGAGACGGTTGCTTGAGAGTATCGGGTTTGAATGTCGCTATTTGATGGATCAGTTTTACTCAGGACTTAAGAATGACAAGTGGTTGGATTCTCTCGAAAACTTACGCCAGCATTTTTCTGAGTTAAGTCTTCCCGAGTATAGAGATATGACGCGCTTTTTTACATCGGACCGTGAATTTTGGCTGGCAACAGCTGAGAAGTCTAGTAAGGATGTCTTAATCTGCTCAAGTAAAAAAGGTCGCTTCCTACTAGCAGATTTATTGCCAGAAGATTGCAGAGTGCTTGGCGTATCTGCCACTCTTGAAATCAGTAATAGAGTTTCTTTAGCGGATTTATTAGGATTTACTGAAGCTCCACTTATTACAGTTGAATCTTTACAACAGAAGCAGCAAGAAGTTCTATTAGTAAATGATTTTCCTTTAGTAACTGAACATTCTTCTTTAGATTATGCAGAAGAGGTTACATCAGTTATCCATTCCTTACAAGCCTTTCAAGAGCCTTTGCTTGTTTTATTTACGTCTAAAGAATTACTGTTAGCAGTATCAGATTTACTAGATCATCCTCATTTAGCCCAATATAAAAATGGGGAACCCAGTCAGCTGAAGAAACGTTTTGAAAAAGGAGAGCGGCAAATCTTACTGGGAACAGGAAGTTTCTGGGAGGGGGTTGATTTTTCTACCCATCCTTTCGTTATTCAAGTAATTCCGCGATTGCCTTTCCAAAATCCCCAAGAACCTTTAACACGAAAATTAAATCATGAATTGCGTCAGGAAGGGAAGAATCCTTTCTACGATTATCAGTTGCCAATGGCCATTATTCGTCTCAAACAGGCTTTGGGTAGAACAATTAGAAAAGAGGAACAAGTTTCCATTGCTGTGATACTGGATAGTCGAGTTGTTCATAAACGATATGGTAAACAGATCAGACAAGCTCTAGCGAAGGAAAGAACTATCAAAGAGGTGAATAGAAACCAGATTACCTCTGCTGTTATTGATTTCCTCCAAAACAACAAAAATGAAAAATCTAAGAAAGAGGAAAGGTGAATATATGAAACGTTCTCTCGACTCTAGAGTCGATTATAGTTTGCTCCTGCCAGTATTTTTCCTACTGGTTATCGGTGTGGTGGCTATTTATATTGCCGTTAGTCATGATTATCCAAATAATATTTTGCCCATTTTAGGGCAGCAGGTCGCTTGGATTGCCTTGGGACTTGTAATTGGTTTTGTGGTCATGCTCTTTAATACAGAATTTCTTTGGAAAGTGACCCCCTTTCTGTATATTTTAGGCTTGGGACTTATGGTCTTACCTATCGTCTTTTATAATCCAAGTTTAGTTGCATCAACGGGTGCCAAAAACTGGGTATCGGTAAATGGTGTTACCTTGTTCCAGCCGTCAGAATTTATGAAGATATCCTATATCCTCATGTTGGCTCGTGTGATTGTCCAGTTTACCAAAAAACATAAGGAGTGGAGACGCACAATTCCGCTGGACTTTTTGTTAATTTTTTGGATGATTCTCTTTACCATTCCAGTATTAGTTCTTTTGGCACTTCAAAGTGACTTGGGGACGGCCTTGGTTTTTGTGGCTATTTTCTCAGGAATCGTCTTACTATCAGGAGTTTCTTGGAAAATTATTATTCCAGTATTTGTGACTGCTGTAACAGGAGTTGCTGGATTCTTAGCCATTTTTATCAGTAAGGGTGGTCGGGCTTTTCTCCATCAACTGGGAATGCCGACCTACCAAATCAACCGTATTTTGGCTTGGCTTAATCCATTTGACTTTGCCCAAACAACCACTTACCAGCAGGCTCAAGGGCAAATCGCGATTGGGAGTGGTGGCTTATTTGGCCAAGGATTTAATGCTTCTAATCTGCTTATTCCAGTTCGAGAGTCGGATATGATTTTCACGGTCATTGCAGAAGATTTTGGCTTTATTGGCTCTGTCCTTGTTATCGCCCTTTATCTTATGCTGATTTATCGTATGTTGAAGATTACTCTTAAATCAAATAACCAGTTCTATACCTATATTTCCACAGGTTTGATTATGATGTTACTCTTCCATATCTTTGAGAATATCGGTGCCGTGACAGGTTTGCTTCCTTTGACTGGGATTCCCTTGCCTTTCATTTCTCAAGGGGGATCGGCTATTATCAGTAATCTGATTGGTGTGGGCTTACTTTTATCGATGAGTTACCAGACCAATCTAGCTGAAGAAAAGAGCGGAAAAGTTCCATTCAAGCGGAAAAAGGTTGTTTTAAAACGAATCAAATAAGGAGAAAATCATGGTAAAAGTAGCAGTTATGTTAGCTCAGGGCTTTGAAGAAATTGAAGCTTTGACAGTTGTGGATGTTTTGCGTCGTGCAAATATCACTTGTGATATGGTTGGTTTTGAAGAGCAAGTGACGGGTTCGCATGCAATCCAAGTCACAGCAGATCGTGTCTTTGATGGTGATTTATCAGACTATGATATGGTTGTCCTTCCTGGTGGCATGCCTGGTTCTGCACATTTGCGGGACAATCAGGCCTTGGTTCAAGAGTTGCAAAGCTTCGAGCAAAAAGGGAAGAAACTGGCAGCCATTTGTGCGGCACCAATTGCTCTCAATCAAGCAGGGCTATTGAAAAACAAGCAGTACACTTGTTATGACGGCGTTCAAGAGAAAATCCTTGATGGTCACTACGTCAAGGAAACAGTAGTGGTAGATGGTCAATTGACAACCAGTCGAGGCCCTTCAACAGCCCTTGCCTTTGCTTACGAGCTGGTAGAGCAATTAGGAGGAGATGCAGAGAGTTTACGAACAGGAATGCTCTATCGAGATGTCTTTGGTAAAAATCAGTAAAACGGATCCGTAATCTCTATAGTTTGATAAATACTAAAATATTAATCACTCTCTATAGAGTTATATTTTTTGAGAAGATGATTCGTCATCTTCTTTTTATATTTCGGTGTTTTTACTTGCGTAAAAAAATGTTTTCTAGTATAATAGTTTATTGTGAGCGAACCTCACTTACCCCTTGCAAAGTCTTGGGGTCATTAGACCAAAAGGAGGAACATATCAATGGCTAAATACGAAATTCTTTATATCATTCGTCCAAACATTGAAGAAGAAGCTAAAAACGCTTTGGTAGCACGTTTTGACTCTATTTTGACTGACAACGGTGCAACTGTTGTTGAATCAAAATCTTGGGAAAAACGCCGTCTTGCATACGAAATCAAAGATTTCCGTGAAGGACTTTACCACATCGTTAACGTTGAAGCAAACGACGATGCAGCTCTTAAAGAGTTTGACCGTCTTTCAAAAATCAACGCTGACATTCTTCGTCACATGATCGTCAAAACTGACGCGTAAGAAGGTAAACTATGATTAACAATGTTGTACTTGTAGGGCGTATGACACGTGACGCTGAGTTGCGTTATACCCCATCAAATGTAGCAGTTGCGACTTTTACTCTTGCAGTAAACCGTACATTTAAGAGTCAAAATGGCGAACGTGAGACTGATTTTATCAATGTCGTTATGTGGCGCCAACAGGCTGAAAACCTTGCTAACTGGGCTAAAAAAGGCTCACTTATCGGGGTGACAGGTCGTATCCAGACTCGTAGTTACGATAACCAGCAAGGACAACGTGTCTACGTGACAGAGGTCGTGGCTGAGAATTTCCAAATGTTGGAAAGCCGTAGTGTGCGTGAGGGTCACACAGGTGGAGCTTATTCTGCACCAAGTTCAAACTATTCAGCACCTACAAATTCAGTACCAGACTTTTCACGTGATGAAAATCCATTTGGAGCAACAAATCCATTGGATATTTCAGATGATGATTTACCATTCTAATGGACAACTAAAATTATAAAGGAGAAAAAACATGGCTCAACAACGTCGTGGCGGATTCAAACGCCGTAAAAAAGTCGATTACATCGCAGCAAACAAAATTGAATATGTTGATTACAAAGATACTGAGCTTCTTAGCCGTTTCGTTTCAGAACGTGGGAAAATCCTTCCTCGTCGTGTAACAGGAACTTCAGCTAAAAACCAACGTAAAGTAACAACAGCTATCAAACGCGCTCGCGTAATGGCTTTGATGCCTTTCGTAAACGAAGATTAAAGAAAAGACCCCAACGGGTCTTTTTTTCACGAGCCTTGAAATGAGAGAGCGAGTTTGGGTCCGGGCGGACCTCTTTTTCACGATCCTTGAAATGAGAATGCGAGTTGGGTCCAGTGGACCTCTTTTCATGAGCCTTGAAATGAGAGAGCGAGTTGGGGTCCGAGTGGACCTCTTTTTCATGAGCTCGGAAAAAAGAAAGCGAATTAAGACCCGGTTGGGTCTTTTTTTCACGAGTCTTAAAATGAGAGAGAGAGTTTGGGTCCAGTGGACCTCTTTTTCATGAGCTTGAAAATAAGAAAGCGAATTAAAGCCCGGTTGGTTTTTTTCACGAGATAGTTTTTTCTGACCTTGGCGTGCTATAATGGTAATAGAAAGAGTAAAGGTGGGTAAGTCAAAGATGAATTGTACGATTAGAAATATGATTAAGTCTGATATTGAATCCTTGTCTCATGGATTTATGAATCAAGGTTGGACTGGTAGAGAGGAAATTTTGGCTAGATATTTTCTGGAACAGGAAAGTGGGGAGAGAGAAGTCTTAGTTGCAGAGATTGATGGTGCTGTAGCGGGCTACGTTACCATTTTGCCCTCTGCTAAACATGGTCCTTTTGCAGAAGTATATCCAGAATTATCAGATTTTAATGTGTTTGAGCCTTTTCGAAATCAAGGGATTGGGAATCAACTGCTAGAAGAAGCAGAAAAACGAGTCAAGTTTGTTTCGAGTAAGGTCACTCTTGGTGTAGGTTTGCACTTAGGCTATGGCCCTGCCCAGAGATTGTATATCAGACGGAGCTACATTCCAGATGGGACAGGTGTCTGGTATAGAAATAAACCGCTAGAAATGGATGCAAGTTGTCAAAACGATGATGATTTAGTTTTATACTTATCCAAGGACTTACAATAAAACTGGAAACTTTTTGAAAATAGGGGATTTAACTACTTTATGGTATAATGGAAAGAGTTAGATTGAAAGAGGTAGTGAGATGGATGCCAAATTAAGATACAAGGCAAAGAAAAGCAAGATTGTCTTTTTTGATATTGATGATACATTGAGAAATTCTAAGACAGGTTTTATTCCAGCTTCAATCCCAACTGTTTTTAAGCAATTACGTGAGAAAGGAATTTTGACAGGTATTGCTTCTGGACGAGGGATTTTTGGTGTTGTGCCAGAGATTCGTGACCTCAAGCCTGACTTTTTTGTAACCCTGAATGGTGCCTATATTGAAGATAAAAAAGGTCAGGTTATTTATCAACATCAGATTGAGAAGTCAGATGTTGAGGAGTATATCTCTTGGGCCAAGCAAGAGGGAATTGAGTATGGTTTGGTTGGGAGTCATGATGCCAAGTTGTCGACTCGCACCGATATGATTAGTGAAGCGATCAATCCAATTTACCCTGATTTGGCTGTAGATCCTAATTTCCATGAAAAAGAAGATATCTATCAGATGTGGACTTTTGAAGATAAAGGAGATGACTTGCACTTGCCTGACAGTCTCTCTGACAAGCTTCGCATGGTTCGTTGGCATCAACATTCGTCTGATATTGTGCCGATTTCAGGCTCCAAAGCGACGGGTGTAGAAAAGGTTGTGGAACACCTTGGCTTGAAACCAGAGAATGTCATGGTCTTTGGAGATGGGCTGAATGACTTAGAACTCTTTGATTATGCTGGAATCAGCGTCGCTATGGGAATTTCTCATGATAATATCAAAGAAAAAGCAGATTATATAACAAAAACACTAGAAGAAGATGGCATTTTTGATGCCTTAGAAGGATTTGGTATGGTAGAAAAAGAATTGCATTTTCCACAAGTAGACATTGAAACAGCAGAAGGTCCTCTTGCGATCATTAAGACCAATCACGGAGACTTGCGTATCAAGCTCTTCCCTGATCACGCTCCTAAAACAGTAGCTAACTTTGTAGCTCTATCAAAAGATGGATACTATGATGGAGTTATTTTCCACCGTATTATCAAGGATTTTATGATTCAAGGTGGAGACCCAACTGGAACTGGTATGGGTGGCGAGTCAATCTACGGCGAATCATTTGAGGACGAGTTCTCAGAAGAACTTTACAATATCCGTGGTGCCCTTTCCATGGCTAATGCTGGTCCAAATACCAACGGTAGCCAGTTCTTTATTGTGCAAAATCAACATTTGCCTTATTCTAAGAAAGAAATTGCTCGTGGTGGTTGGCCAGAACCGATTGCGGAAATCTATGCCAACCAAGGTGGAACTCCTCATCTAGACCGCCGTCACACTGTATTTGGTCAGATAGCTGATGAAGCTTCTTACGCTGTTTTAGATGCCATTGCTTCTGTTGAGACAGGGGCTATGGACAAGCCAGTTGAAGATGTCGTGATTGAAACAATTGAAATCGAGGACTAAGATGAAAATCGGTGATAAGCTAAAGGGCCGTATTACAGGGATTCAGCCCTACGGTGCCTTTGTTGAGCTAGAAACGGGTGATACGGGGCTGATTCACATTTCAGAGATTCGGACAGGCTTTATTGAAAATATCCAAGAAGCCTTGAAAGTCGATGAAGAGGTTCAGGTTCAGGTAGTGGATTTAGATGAATTTACAGGGAAAGCCAGTCTTTCTATCCGCACTTTGGAGGAAGAAAAGCACCAGTTTCCGAGACGGAGACGCTTTTCAAGCGACCGTTTTAACTATGGCTTTGCGCCTCTCAAACGAATGATGCCAATTTGGACCAAGGAAGCCCTTCAACATTTGAAGAATCAGAAGCACTAGTTAGAAATCTCTATCTTTTGTAATGTTAATATAAATTTGCTATAATAAGACCATGGAAGAAGAACAATTATTAAAATCAGGAGAGCGCATTAACCAGCTCTTTTCGACAGATATTAAAATCATTCAAAATAGAGAGGTTTTTAGCTATTCGGTGGATAGTGTTCTCTTGTCACGTTTTCCACGTTTTCCTAAAAAGGGCTTGATAGTGGATTTTTGTGCTGGGAATGGAGCGGTGGGGCTATTTGCTAGCACTCGTACTCAGGCACAGATTTTGGCTGTTGAGATTCAGGAGCGTTTGGCGGATATGGCTGAACGCTCTGTCCGTTTGAATGGTTTGGAAGAGCAGATGGAGGTCATCTGTGATGATTTGAAAAATATGCCTGCTTACATTCAGGGAAGTAAGGTAGATATGATTTTGTGTAATCCGCCCTATTTCAAGGTGGATCCTCATTCCAATCTGAACGAGAGCGAACATTATCTCTTGGCGCGACATGAAATCACGACCAATTTGCAGGAAATCTGTCGTAGTGCCCAGAGTATTCTCAAATCCAATGGGCGTTTGGCCATGGTCCATCGCCCTGATCGACTTCTGGATATTTTGGATACGTTACAACGGCATAATCTAGCCCCTAAGCGCCTGCAATTTGTCTATCCAAAAAAGGAAAAGGAAGCCAATATGCTTTTGATTGAGGCCATCAAGGATGGCTCGACAAGTGGCTTTAAGGTCTTGCCACCTCTCATTGTACACAATGATGATGGCTCTTATACGCCTGAACTCGAAGAGATTTATTATGGATCATAAGGCTTATATGTATGTGCTGGAGTGCCGTGACGGATCCTACTATACAGGCTATACGACTGATGTGAAGAGACGCCTCGCTGTCCACAGTAGTGGGAAGGGAGCCAAATATACGCGAGCACGCTTGCCAGTCAAACTTATCTATGCTCAAGGTTTTGCCAGTAAGGAAGAAGCCATGTCGGCAGAAGCCTTTCTTAAGCGTAAGAAGAGGCCACAGAAGGAGCAATTTTTATCTGAAAATCAAGATAGAAATTTACTCAGTTATTTTGAAGAATTGTGAGGAGTCCTTTGACTCCTCTTACTTTTGTCAAAAAGCGAAAAAAATGCTACAATAAAGAGAATAAACAAAATGAGGTATTATCATGTCTAAGATTCTAGTATTTGGTCACCAAAATCCAGACTCAGATGCCATCGGGTCATCTGTAGCCTTTGCCTACCTTGCAAAAGAAGCTTACGGTTTGGATACGGAAGCTGTTGCCCTTGGAACTCCAAATGAAGAAACAGCCTTTGTCTTGAACTATTTTGGTGTAGAAGCACCGCGTGTTATCACTTCTGCTAAAGCAGAAGGAGCAGAGCAAGTTATCCTGACTGACCACAATGAATTCCAACAATCTGTATCAGATATCGCTGAAGTAGAAGTTTATGGTGTTGTAGACCACCACCGTGTGGCTAATTTTGAAACTGCAAGCCCACTCTACATGCGTTTGGAGCCAGTTGGTTCAGCGTCTTCAATCGTTTACCGTATGTTCAAAGAACATGGTGTAGCTGTGCCTAAAGAGATTGCTGGTTTGATGCTTTCAGGTTTAATTTCAGATACCCTTCTTTTGAAATCACCAACAACACACCCAACAGATAAAGTTATTGCTCCTGAATTAGCTGAATTGGCTGGTGTCAACTTGGAAGAATATGGTTTAGCTATGTTGAAAGCTGGTACAAACTTGGCTAGCAAATCTGCTGAAGAATTGATTGACATTGATGCTAAAACTTTTGAATTGAACGGAAATAATGTCCGTGTTGCTCAAGTAAACACAGTTGACATCGCTGAAGTATTGGAACGCCAAGCAGAAATTGAAGCTGCAATGCAAGCCGCTAACGCAGCAAACGGCTACTCTGACTTTGTCTTGATGATTACAGATATCGTCAACTCAAACTCAGAAATCTTGGCTCTTGGTGCTAATATGGGCAAGGTCGAAGCGGCTTTCAACTTCAAACTTGAAAACAACCATGCTTTCCTTGCTGGTGCTGTTTCACGTAAGAAACAAGTGGTACCTCAATTGACTGAAAGCTTTAATGCTTAAGATTTTGGTCATCAATTCAAATTAGGAAAGGCTAGTTTGCCTTATATCGAAAGGAGTTTCGGCTCCTTTTTTTCTAGGAGTGAAGTATGTTAGAAAATGGCGATTTGATTTTTGTGAGAGATGAGTCAGATATGGGACAGGCCATCCAGACTTCCACAGGCAACTATAACCATGTTGCCATTTGTTTGGATGGGATGATTTACCACGCTAGTGGAGAATTTGGTGTGGTCTGTCAAGAACCAGCAGAATTCTTTGAGTCCAATCACTTGTACGACCTCTATGTTTACCCAGAAATGGATATCCAGTCTGTGAAGGAAAAAGCTTGCAAACATCTTGGAGCTCCCTACAATGCTTCTTTCTATCCAGATGGCGCTGGTTTCTACTGTTCCCAGTACATGGCAGAAATTCTCCCCATTTTTGCAACCATACCTATGAAATTTGGAGATGGGGAGCAGGAGATTAGTGATTTTTGGAGAGAGTATTACAGAGAACTAGGTCTGCCTGTTCCTTTGAACCAGCCGGGGACCAATCCCAGTCAGTTGGCAGCATCGCCTCTGTTAGAATGTAAAGAAAGGAATCTTCATGATTCAGATTTTTAATCCATCTCGTTTGACGAGACAGCCATTTTTTAGAGAATTGATCCGCTATCTGGACCAGCATGAGGATGTTATTTTGAGAGAAATTAAGGCTCAATTTCCAGATATAGCAGTTGATAAACTCATGGAAGAGTATATAAAGGCAGGCTTGATTCTACGAGAAAATAAGCGTTATTACCTTAATCTTCCCATTCTTGAATCACTTGATAGTCTTGAACTGGATCAAGAGATTTTTGTTAGCGAAGATAGTCCGGTCTATCAAGCCTTGTTAGAGCAGAGGTTTGAGACAGAATTACGCAATCAAACCAATGCTGCTATTTTAGTTGAAAAGACGGACTTTGCGCGGACTAAAATGACCCTTTCCAATTATTTCTACAAGGTCAAACATCAGTATCCTTTGACAGAAAAACAGCAGGAACTTTATGACATTTTAGGAGATGTCAATCCTGAGTATGCTCTCAAATACATGACAACTTTTTTGTTGAAATTTCTCAAAAAAGACCAGCTTATACAGAAACGCCGTGATATCTTTGTGGATAGTTTGGTTGTCCTAGACTATATTGTCCAAAATGAAGAGGGGAAGTATGAGTTGACCGTCGATTTTGACAAGGAGAGATTAACTTTCTACTTAGCTTGAAATTTTGTTTCTGAGCACATTGTTTGACTTTCCTTAGGATTAAGTATAAACTATATGTAACCGGTAACACATATCGGAATAAAACTAAAGGAGACAATCATATGTCACTTGAAAACAAATTGGAACAAGCAACAGGCGCTATCAAAGAAGGATTTGGTAAAGTTACTGGAGATGGCAAGACTGAAGCAGAAGGCGCTGTAGAAAAGACAGTTGCTAAGGCAAAAGAAGTAGTTGAAGATGCTAAAGGGGCTGTAGAAGGTGCCGTTGAAGGTTTGAAAAACGCTTTTAAATAAAAATAGAAAAAATCAAGGGTTTCATTTCCCTTGATTTTTTTACTATCTTATAAATAATTTTCTGCGACGGCTGCATCTCCTGGATAGGCTTCTTTCTTGCCTTGGACGATTTGGTAGCAATCGGCTCCCTTACCAGCAATAATAACTGCATCTAATTCGTGATTTGTGATAGCCATCGCTGCCTTGATGGCATCTTTTCGATCCGCAATTTTTTCAACAGGATGATTGATGTAGCTACTAATTTCATCTGCAATGGCCATTGGGTCTTCATAGTTGGGGTCATCAGCAGTCAGAAAGACTTGAATCTCAGGATGTTGATTGAGGAGGAGGCCAAAGTCCTTACGACGGCTTTCTCCCTTATTCCCTGTCGAACCTAACACCAGAGCAATTTTTCCAGTTTGATGAGTCTCTACAACATTGATTAGTTTTTTGAGACTGTCACCATTGTGGGCATAGTCGATGAAAACCTTGGCTCCATTTTTCTGGGTGAGGACTTCCATACGACCAGGAACTCGGGTTGTAGCGATTCCTTTTTTGATGTCCTCAAGACTTGCTCCGAGACGAAGACAAGCAAGTCCAGCAGCAACGGCATTTTCTTGATTGAAGTGCCCAATGAGTTGAATATCATAATCTCCAGCGAGTTTACCCGTAGCTGAGAAGCTAAAGGCTTTGGAATTCTCAATTTGGTTTTCAGACTGGCTACCATAAAAATCATGGTCTTGATATTCAACTTGTTCTTTCAAGACAGAAAAGTGGTCCATGTCACTGTTAATGATGACTGCTCGGCTATTTTCCATCAAGAGACGTTTGTGGTAGAAGTAGTCTTCAAACGTCGGATGTTCAATCGGGCCGATATGGTCTGGGCTGATATTGAGGAAAACTCCCACATCAAAGGTTAGACCATAGACACGCTTGACCAGATAGGCTTGACTGGATACCTCCATGATGAGGTGAGTACGGTCATTTTGCACAGCTTGATTCATCATGTCAAAGAGGTCAATGCTCTCAGGGGTTGTCAATGCAGACTTAAAGAAAGTCTTGCCATCTAGAGTTGTGTTCATAGTCGAGAGCATAGCCGGTCGATGCCCTTGAGATAAGATATTATAAGCGAAATAGGCTGCTGTTGTCTTACCCTTGGTTCCAGTAAAGGCAAGGAGTTTAAGTTTTTCCTGTGGATTGCCATAAAACTCCATAGCTACCAAACTCATGGCTTTCTTGATATCACTGACGATAATGGCAGGAATACCAACTTCATAGTCTTCTTCAGCCACATACCAACCGAGGCCTTGAGAGATGGCTGAGATTAGAAATTCCTTCTTAAAGGAAGCCCCCTTGACGAAAAAGAGGCTCTTCTCTTTGGCCTTGCGACTATCATAGCAGATGGTGTCAAATACGACATGGCTGTAGTTGTAGTGATAATGTCCTTGGTCGATAATCTCACGGAAGAGACCATCGTTCTTTAAAATATCTAATACGGTTTCAATCTTAATCATACTTTCTATTGTAAACCGAAAGTCGTAAATTTACAAGTGACAAGGAAAAGTTTATAATGGAAGATGAGGAATTTTTCCTAGTTATTAAAATTAAATGAGGAATCTATGTCTAACGAAAACAATCACCAGCAGGCCCAGATGTTACGAGGGACTGCTTGGCTAACGGCTAGTAACTTTATCAGTCGTCTACTCGGGGCTATTTATATTATCCCTTGGTATATCTGGATGGGGTCTTATGCGGCTACAGCAAATGGTCTCTTCACCATGGGCTATAATATCTATGCCTGGTTCTTGCTGATTTCAACAGCAGGGATTCCAGTTGCGGTGGCCAAGCAAGTGGCCAAGTATAATACCATGCGAGAAGAAGAGCATAGCTTTGCCCTGATTCGGAGCTTTTTAGGCTTTATGACAGGACTTGGTCTGGTCTTTGCATTAGTCTTGTATCTCTTTTCTCCTTGGCTAGCAGACTTATCGGGTGTGGGGAAAGACTTGATCCCAATCATGCAGAGCTTGGCTTGGGCGGTCTTGATTTTCCCATCTATGAGTGTTATCCGAGGCTTCTTCCAAGGGATGAATAACCTGAAACCTTATGCCATGAGCCAAATCGCTGAGCAGGTCATTCGTGTTATCTGGATGCTCTTGGCTACCTTTATCATTATGAAGCTTGGTTCGGGAGACTATCTAGCAGCAGTCACCCAGTCTACCTTTGCGGCCTTTGTGGGAATGGTAGCTAGCTTTGCTGTCTTGCTTTATTTCCTCTATAAAGAAGGAATGCTTCAAAAAGTTTTTGAAACAGGAGATAAGATTGATAGCAAACACCTGTTAATGGATACGATTAAGGAAGCCATTCCTTTTATCCTGACAGGGTCTGCTATCCAGCTTTTCCAGATTTTGGATCAGATGACCTTTATCAATAGTATGAGCTGGTTTACCAATTATAGTAATGAAGACTTGGTTGTCATGTTTTCTTATTTCTCAGCCAATCCTAATAAAATCACTATGATTTTAATTTCCTTAGGAGTTTCGATTGGTGGTGTAGGCTTGCCACTTTTGACCGAAAACTATGTGAAAGGTGATTTGAGGTCTGCCTCTAAATTGATTCAAGATAATCTAACTATGCTTCTATTGTTTCTTTTTCCTGCAACAGTGGGAGTGGTCATGGTCGGTGAACCTATTTATACCATATTTTACGGGAAGCCAGATGGTTTGGCATTAGGTTTGTTTATCTTTGCAGTCTTACAGTCAACCATTTTGGGTGTATATATGGTTTTGTCACCAATGCTTCAGGCTATGTTCCATAACCGTAAAGCAATCCGTTACTTTTTCTATGGTTCGGTTGCTAAGCTAGTCTTGCAATTACCAACAATTTATCTTTTTCACAGTTATGGTCCTTTGATTTCAACATCAATCGCTCTTATCATCCCTATTCTATTCATTTATCGTGAACTATGTAGGGTAACAGGAATGAGAGGTAATGTGGTATTTAGGAGAACGATTTTAATCAGTTTGTTGACTTTTGTTATGTTCATCGGTGTAGGTGCTATCCAGTGGATACTGGGATTTGTCTTCCAACCAAGTGGGCGTTTGTGGAGTTTTCTATATGTAACTCTTGTCGGTGCCATGGGTGGAGGAGTTTATGGAATTATGAGCCTCCGTACCCGTTTATTGGATAAGGTGATTGGAAAAGCCCAAGCAGAACGCCTACGAATCAAATTAAAGTTAACTTAAAAAATATTTATAAATAAAAGGGATAATTTGAACATTTCTATCATGAAATGTTCAAATTATTCTCTTTTTTATTAATTTGTAGAATAATAGCTAAAGTTTGTAGATGGTAATTTAATTTTTCTTAAATTTTACTTAAAAATCTATTGACTAAATAAAACTCAAGTTGTATAATAAGACAAATATTTAAATCAGGAGGTTCTGAAGATGAAAAAGTCTAAAGCCAAGTATGTAGCACTTGCGGGTGTCGTGTTAAGTGCAGGTATTTTATTAAGCGCGTGTGGAAATTCCAGCACAGCGTCAAAAACATATAACTATGTTTATGTTAGTGATCCGTCTAGTTTGAATTATCTAGCAGAAAACCGTGCAACAACTAATGATATCGTGGTTAATTTGGTAGATGGGCTCATGGAAAATGACCAGTATGGGAACTATATTCCATCCTTGGCAGAGGATTGGAGTGTTTCTAAGGACGGTTTGACCTATACCTACAAACTGCGTAAAGATGCTAAATGGTATACTGCAGATGGAGATGAATATGCTCCTGTAACTGCCCAAGATTTTGTAACTGGTTTGAATTATGCAGCTGATAAAAAATCAGAAGCCTTGTACTTAGTACAAGAATCCGTCGCTGGTTTGGATGACTATATCACTGGTAAAACAACAGACTTTTCAACTGTCGGAGTCAAGGCTCTTGATGACCAAACGGTTCAATATACCTTGACACGACCAGAATCTTACTGGAACTCAAAAACAACATCAACCATTCTCTTCCCAGTCAATGCAGATTTCTTGAAATCAAAAGGGGATGATTTTGGGAAGGTAGACCCATCTAGCATTTTGTACAATGGACCTTTCTTGATGAAATCCTTTGTTTCAAAATCTGTCATCGAATTCAAGAAAAATCCTAACTACTGGGATGCTAAAAATGTCTTTGTAGATGATGTGAAATTGGCTTATTATGATGGTAGTGACCAAGATGCACTAGCTCGTAACTTTGTTGAGGGAGCTTATAGTTATGCTCGCCTTTATCCAAATAGTGCAAGCTTTGAAGGGATTAAAGAAAAGAATAAGGACAATATCATCTATAGCTTGCAAGATGCCACTTCTTATTTCTTAAACTTTAACCTAGATAGAAAATCTTATAAATTCACTTCCAAGACAAGTGATGCTGAAAAGAAATCGACTCAGGAAGCGGTTCTTAATAAAAACTTCCGTCAAGCCATTAACTTTGCCTATGACCGTACAGCTTACGGAGCCCAATCTCAAGGAGAGGATGGTGCAACTAAGATTTTGCGTAACCTAGTTGTTCCTCCAAACTTCGTAAGTATCAACGGAAAAGACTTTGGTGAAGTAGTAGCCTCTAAGATGGTGAATTATGGTAAGGAATGGCAAGGAATCAACTTTGCGGATGCCCAAGATCCATACTACAATGCTGAAAAAGCCAAGGCTAAATTTGCAGAGGCTAAGAAAGAACTCCAAGCTAAAGGAGTTCAATTCCCTATCCACTTGGACATGACTGTTGACCAAGCTGCTAAAAAGGGTGTCCAAGAGGCAAACTCTATGAAGCAATCTATTGAGGCAGCTTTAGGTGCAGAAAATGTCGTAATTGATATTCAACAACTCACTACTGAAGATTATGATAATACAAGCTATTTGGCTCAGACAGCAGCTCAGAAGGATTATGATCTTTACAACGGTGGTTGGGGTCCTGATTACCAAGATCCTTCAACCTATCTTGATGTCTTTAATGTTAATTCTGGTGGTCTGATGCAAAATCTAGGTTTAGAGCCAGGTGAAGCCAATGACAAGGCCAAGGCTGTTGGACTAGATGTCTACACTCAAATGTTGGAAGAAGCCAATAAGGAACAAGATCTTGCAAAACGCTATGACAAGTATGCTGATATCCAAGCGTGGTTGGTAGATAGCGCTTTAGCAATTCCAAATGTGTCTAAGGGTGGAACACCAGTATTGAGAAAGACAGTTCCTTTCTCAGAACCATATTCATTAGCTGGTAATAAAGGTATTGAATCATATAAATACCTCAAAGTACAAGATAAGACAGTCACAAAAGAAGAATATGAAAAAGCCAAAGAAAAATGGCTGAAAGAAAAAGAAGAATCCAATAAAAAAGCCCAAGAAGAATTGGCAAAACACGTCAAATAAGGATTTTTCAAGAAAAACGATGGTTTCGAAAGAAGCTGTCGTTTTTTATATAGTTTGAAACTATAACTAGCTCTTGAAAAGAAGAAAATGAGTTGATGAAAATAAGTGGTACAATAGTTACTATAGATTTGGAGGTATTGTATGAGCAAGGAATTACACATTAACACAATTTTGGCCCAGGCGGGTATCAAGTCAGATGAAGCGACAGGAGCTTTGGTGACACCGCTTCATTTTTCAACGACTTATCAGCATCCAGAGTTTGGTAAATCTACTGGATTTGACTATACGCGTACAAAAAACCCAACTCGCAGTAAGGCAGAAGAAGTCTTGGCGGCTATTGAGTCAGCAGACTATGCCCTAGCGACTAGCTCAGGGATGTCAGCAATTGTATTAGCTTTTAGTGTCTTTCAGGTAGGAAGTAAGGTCTTGGCTGTCCGTGACCTTTACGGAGGTTCTTTCCGCTGGTTCAACCAAGTGGAGCAAGAAGGCCGTTTCCATTTTACCTATGCCAATACAGAAAAAGAGTTGATTGCTGAGTTAGAAAAGGACGTGGATGTTCTCTATATCGAAACACCAACCAATCCCTTGATGTTGGAATTTGATATCGAAAAATTAGCAAAATTAGCTCATGCTAAGGGTGCCAAAGTGGTGGTGGACAATACCTTCTACAGCCCTATCTACCAACGTCCGATTGAAGATGGAGCAGATATCGTTCTCCATTCAGCAACCAAGTATCTAGCAGGTCACAATGATGTCTTGGCTGGAGTGGTTGTGACTAATAGTGTAGAGCTATACGAAAAGCTTTTCTACAATCTCAATACGACAGGGGCAGTCTTGTCTCCATTTGATAGTTATCAATTGATTCGTGGTCTCAAGACCTTGTCTCTTCGTATGGAGCGCTCAACAGCTAACGCCCAAGAAGTGGTTGCCTTTTTGAAGGATTCTCTAGCAGTTAAGGAAGTTCTCTACACTGGTCGTGGAGGCATGATTTCCTTTAAAGTAGCAGATGAAACACGCATTCCTCACATTTTAAACAGCCTCAAGGTCTTCTCTTTTGCGGAAAGTTTGGGTGGGGTAGAAAGTCTCATTACTTATCCAACGACTCAAACTCACGCTGATATTCCAGCAGAAGTGCGCCATTCTTATGGTTTGACAGATGACCTCTTGCGTTTGTCGATTGGGATTGAGGATTCTAGAGATTTGATTGCAGATTTGCGCCAAGCCTTGGAAGGATAAGACAAAGATGGGAAAATATGATTTTACAAGTCTGCCTAATCGTTTAGGGCACCATACCTATAAATGGAAAGAAGCAGAAACGGATAGTGAAGTCCTACCAGCTTGGATAGCGGATATGGACTTTGTAGTCTTGCCTGAAATCCGCCAAGCTGTGCAAACTTACGCTGATCAATTGGTTTATGGCTATACCTATGCCAGTGAAGAGTTAATTAAGGAAGTTCAAAAGTGGGAAGCCACACAACACGGTTACCATTTTGATAAAGAGGCCCTTGTCTTCATCGAGGGTGTGGTACCAGCCATCTCAACAGCTATTCAAGCCTTTACAAAAGAAGGCGAGGCGGTTTTGATTAACACACCTGTCTATCCCCCCTTTGCACGCAGTGTCAAGTTGAACAACCGTAGATTGATTACCAATTCTTTGGTGGAAAAGGATGCCCTGTTTGAGATCGACTTTGACCGACTTGAAAAGGATTTGGTGGAAGAGGAGGTTAAACTCTATATTCTTTGCAACCCTCACAATCCTGGTGGACGTGTTTGGGAAAAGGAAGTGTTGGAGAAGATTGGCCAACTCTGCCAAAAACACGGTGTTTTGTTGGTTTCAGATGAGATTCACCAAGATTTGGCCCTCTTTGGTCACAAGCATCATTCCTTCAATACCATTGATCCTGACTTTAAAGAATTTGCGATCGTCTTGAGCAGTGCCACTAAAACCTTTAACATCGCTGGAACAAAAAATTCATATGCAGTTATTGAAAATCCTAAGTTGCGAGTGGCATACCAGAAACGCCAGTTGGCCAATAACCAGCATGAAATTTCAGGCTTGGGTTATTTGGCGACAGAAGCTGCCTATCGATACGGTAAAGATTGGCTAGAGGAACTCAAGCAAGTCTTTGAAGACCATATTAATTATGTGGTGGATTTATTTGGAAAAGAGACTAAAATCAAGGTCATGAAACCGCAAGGAACCTACTTGATTTGGCTTGATTTTTCAGCCTATGACCTGACTGATGAAAAATTACAAGAGCTTTTGAGAAATGAAGCCAAGGTTATCCTCAACCGTGGTTTGGATTTTGGAGAGGAAGGAAGTCTCCATGCCCGCCTCAATGTAGCTATGCCGAAGTCAGTACTAGAAGAGGTTTGCCAACGCATCGTGACCACTTTTGCTAAACTTTAAAAATCCAGCCTTCTAGGAGAAAAGTATCCTTAGAAGGCTATTTTCATAGGGGAAAATATGGTATAATAAAAAGATAAGGTAAAGGTAAAAATATGGCTAAATTGATTCCGGGGAAAGTCCGTATCGAAGGCGTTGCCCTTTATGAAACTGGTAAAGTTGACATCATCAAGGAAAAGAATAATCGGCTCTACGCTCGCGTCGCAGAAGAAGAACTGCGCTATAGTTTAGAGGATGATTTGGTTTTTTGTGCCTGCGATTTTTTCCAAAAGAGGGGCTACTGTGTGCATTTGGCAGCGTTGGAGCATTTTCTAAAAAATGATGAGCGTGGTCAGGAAATCTTGCAGAGTCTGGAAGAAGGTCATGAAGAAAAAGAGGCCGTTGAAACCAAGGTGACCTTGGGTGGCAAATTTTTGGACCGAATCTTGTCTCCAAAATCAGAACGCGCCTATGAGTTGTCGGCTGTGGGACAAGTGGAAGCAGGAAGCAACCATATCTTGTGGACCCTGAGAATCGGGCAAATCAATAGCCAAAAATACTACGTTATTCGGGATATTCCGCTCTTTTTAAAAGTCGTCGAGAAGAGAAAACCTTATATGATTGGTAAAACTTATGAGGAGTCTCTGTCTTGGGAAGCCTTTGATGAGGCCAGCCAAGAACTTCTGACTTTCTTGCGCGGACTAGTAGAGGAAGGACTTAGTCCAGAGCTTTTTTTCCAAAACCAAGGTCGGCACCTCTTTTTTCCTCTGACCTTTTTTGAGCAGGGTGTGAATTTGCTGATGACCTTGCCGCATTTTCAATTTGACCATCAAGTGGATAGCTACCAGACTCTGCTTTTTCAGGATTTGCATGCGGATGCCAATATATTTGCCTTTACAGTAACAGAATACTCGGATTATTTTGAAATGGAAATCAGTGAGAGTCCAAGGGTCAATGTTTTTTATCAGGGAGCTGTGCTGTTCCATAAAGGACAGGTTTATTTTCTAACAGACCAGCAGATGCGTCTTCTCAAGGAAATCAAAGCGCTGCCTTTGGATCAACATGGAAAGAAATACCTGCAATTTGATAGTAGTGATCGAGACAAATTGGCTTCCTGTCTAACGCTCTTTGGCCAAACGGGCACCGTTTCAGCTCCAGAACGTCTACAAATCAAAACTTTTGCCCCCTCTTTTTACTTTGACAGGGAAGAGGATAATCGGATTCGTTTACAAATTCAGTTTGATTATGGAGACAGGAAGGTATCTAGCCGACAAGAGCTAGAAGAATTACCTTTTTCGAGTGATGCTGACTTAGAAGAAAGAGTTTTCCAAGTCGGTTTGGCAGCTGGATTTGAAGCAGACTTTCAATCTTGGCGTCAGGCTTTAAAAGCAGAGTCTGTTTATCATTTCTTCCATGACATCATTCCAGTTTTTGAAAAACTCGGGAATGTTGATTTATCAGACAAGCTAGAAGAACTCTATAACCTAGCAAGCCCTCAAGTGCAGATTGCTTCCAAGGGAGGTCTCTTGGAAATCCAATTTGATTTTCAAGATATTGCCCAAGAGGAAATTGACCAAGCCATGCAGGCCTTGGTTAATAATCAAGATTTTTACATTGATTCGTCCAATCAAGTCTACTTTTTCGATGAAGAAACCAAGAAAATTCGCCAAAATTTACAGGAACTAGGGCAGTTTGAATTAAAAGATGGGGCCATGCAGGCTCGGAAATCTTTAGCTTATAGTTTAGCTCATCTCTTTGAAGGACGTGACCGTGTTTCTTTTTCACAAGAATTCCAGAATTTGGCCCACGATTTGACGCATCCAGAGGACTTTCCTAGACAAGCAACTCAGGTTCAGGCTGATTTGCGGGATTATCAGGAAAAGGGAATCAGCTGGTTACAAATGCTCTATCACTATGGTTTTGGTGGGATTTTGGCTGATGATATGGGACTTGGTAAAACCCTACAGATCATTGCTTTTTTGACCAGTCAAGTGACAAAAGAAAGTCGGGTCTTGATTTTAGCTCCGTCAGGTTTAATCTATAACTGGGCAGATGAGTTTCAGAAATTTGCCCCACAGTTGGATGTGGCTGTTGTTCATGGTTTGAAAGCTAGTCGTGAAGAGATTCTTGTTGAAAGCCATCAAATCTATGTGACGAGCTATGCTACCTTCCGTCAGGACAGTGAACTTTATCAGGGAATGGCCTTTGACTTCCTTTTCTTAGATGAGGCTCAGGTCATGAAGAACGCCCAGACCAAGATTGCTCAGACCTTGAGACAATTTGTGGTGCCGTCAGTCTTTGCTCTTTCAGGAACTCCTATTGAAAACCATCTGGGTGAGTTGTGGTCTATTTTCCAAATCGTCATGCCAGGACTTCTGCCAAGCAAGAAAGAATTTATGAAATTGCCAGCTGAGCGTGTTGCTCAGTTTATCAAACCTTTCGTGATGCGGCGCAAGAAAGAAGAAGTTCTGACTGAATTGCCAGACTTGATTGAAGTGGTTTATAAGAATGAACTGGAAGACCAGCAAAAGGCTATCTATCTAGCTCAGTTGCAACAGATGAGAGACCGTCTGGCTCAAGTGTCAGATCAGGAATTTCAGCGAAGTCGTGTGGAAATTTTATCTGGTCTGATGCGCTTGCGCCAAATCTGTGATACGCCTGCCCTCTTTATGGAAGATTATCAGGGTGCCAGTGGTAAACTGGATAGTCTTCGAGACTTGCTGGTACAGGTGGCAGATGGTGGACACCGTGTCTTGATTTTCTCACAGTTCAAGGGAATGTTGGAGAAAATTGAACAAGAACTGCCAGACTTGGGCTTGACTTCCTTTAAAATTACGGGTTCAACCCCAGCCAAGGAAAGACAAGACATGACCAAGGCCTTTAACCAAGGGGAAAGAGATGCCTTTCTGATTTCCCTTAAGGCTGGTGGTGTCGGTCTGAACCTGACAGGTGCTGATACAGTGATCTTGGTTGACCTTTGGTGGAATCCTGCGGTGGAAGCGCAAGCCATTGGCCGTGCCCATCGGATGGGTCAGGAAGAAACGGTTGAGGTTTATCGCTTGGTGACCAAGGGAACCATTGAAGAAAAAATTCAGGAACTCCAAGAACAGAAGAAACATCTGGTGTCACAAGTATTGGATGGCACAGAGTCACGTGGCAGTCTGACCTTAGCAGAAATTAGAGAAATTTTGGGAATTTCTGAAGCAAGCACTTGAAAAATCAAGACAATACGCTATAATGAAGTGTTGAAAGGAAATAGAAAATGAGAGAAGAACGATTTCCATTGGTGTCAGATGACGAGGTCATGCTGACTGAGATGCCGGTTATGGACCTCTATGATGAGTCTGACTTTATCAGTAATATCAAGGGAGAATACCGTGATAAGAATTATCTGGAGTGGGCCCCTATTACTGAAGAAAAACCAGTAAAACAGATTGAAAAGCTAGTAGAGAAACCTAAGAAGGCTGGCTTAGGAGTAAAAAAAGAAGGAAAAAGCTATGCGGAGGTGGCGCGTGAAGAAGCGCGTGCGGACTTGAAAAAGAAACGCTCAGCAAGTTATCTGACTAAGGATATTACTCCTACAAGGCGCCCTTCTCAGCAACGTTTGGATAGACAGGGCAATCAACCTACTGCGCCTTTCCAAAAGGAAAATCCTGGTGAATTTGTTAAATATAGTCAAAAATTGACCCAGTCTCATTACATCTTGGCGGAAGAAGTGAGCAATATGTCGACTCAAGCTGAGCCAAAAGAAACTTCAGGCCCAAAGAAAAACAATTATGATTTTCTGAAGAAGAGCCAAATCTACAATAAAAAGAATCAACAAAAAGAACAAGAACGTCAGGTTGCTCAAGAGTTGAATCTGACAAGAATTACAGAATAGGGGAGAAAACATGTCAAAGACATATCATTTTATCGGAATTAAGGGATCAGGGATGAGTGCCTTGGCTTTGATGTTGCACCAAATGGGGCATAAGGTACAGGGATCAGATGTTGAAAAGTACTACTTTACTCAACGTGGTCTTGAGCAGGCAGGAATTACCATTCTTCCTTTTGATGAAAAGAATCTAGACGGTGATATGGAAATTATCGCTGGAAATGCCTTTCGTCCAGATAACAATGTCGAAATTGCCTATGCAGACCAAAATGGCATTAGCTACAAACGCTACCATGAGTTCCTAGGTAGCTTTATGCGCGACTTTGTTAGCATGGGAGTAGCTGGAGCACATGGAAAAACTTCAACTACAGGTATGTTGTCTCATGTCTTGTCTCATATCACAGATACTAGCTTCTTGATTGGAGATGGAACAGGTCGTGGTTCAGCCAATGCCAAATATTTTGTCTTTGAATCTGACGAATATGAGCGTCACTTCATGCCTTACCACCCAGAATACTCTATTATCACCAACATTGACTTTGACCATCCAGACTATTTCACAAGTCTAGAGGATGTTTTCAATGCCTTTAACGACTATGCTAAACAAATTACCAAAGGTTTGTTTATCTACGGTGAAGATGCTGAATTGCGTAAGATTACGTCTGATGCTCCGATTTATTACTATGGTTTTGAAGCAGAAGGTAATGACTTTGTCGCTAGTGATCTTCTTCGTTCAACAACTGGTTCAACCTTCACAGTTCATTTCCGTGGTCAAGAATTAGGGCAATTCCACATTCCAACCTTTGGTCGTCACAATATCATGAATGCGACAGCCGTTATTGGTCTTCTTTACACAGCAGGATTTGATTTGAACTTGGTGCGTGAACACTTGAAAACATTTGCCGGTGTTAAGCGTCGTTTCACTGAGAAAATTGTCAATGATACGGTGATTATCGATGACTTTGCCCACCATCCAACAGAAATTATTGCGACCTTGGATGCGGCTCGTCAGAAATACCCAAGCAAGGAAATTGTAGCAGTCTTCCAACCGCATACTTTTACAAGAACCATTGCCTTGTTGGACGAATTTGCCCACGCTTTGAACCAAGCGGATGCTGTTTATCTAGCCCAAATTTATGGATCTGCTCGTGAAGTAGACCATGGTGATGTTAAGGTAGAAGACCTAGCCAATAAAATCAATAAGAAACACCAAGTGATTACTGTTGAAAATGTTTCTCCACTCCTAGACCATGACAATGCTGTTTACGTCTTTATGGGAGCAGGAGATATCCAAACCTATGAATATTCATTCGAGCGTCTCTTGTCTAACCTGACAAGCAATGTTCAATAGGAAGTTCTCATGGAAATTCCAATTAAAATCATTCGGGCAAGTAAGTCTGATTTAACTGAGATAGAGGCACTTCAGGCCTCATCTTTTCCAGCTGAAAAGCAGCAACCTTCCCATATTTTAGAAGAAAGTATCCGTAAGTGTGCGGATACCTTTCTTCTAGCTAGGGATGAAAATCAGCTTCTGGGCTATGTTCTAGGCGATCCTCAGCCACATAATCCGCAATGTCTAGAAATGCATTCTTTAGTCATTGACTCTGGCCATCAGAGACAGGGCTTGGGCACGCTTCTTCTTGCAGCCTTGAAAGAGGTGGCGGTTGAGCTGGATTACAAAGCTATTCGTTTGAAGAGTCCTGATGAGTTGCTTTCCTATTTTGAAATGAACGGTTTTATTGATGAGGAAGAAGCAACTTCGCTTTATGTAGCTAGTCAAGGTTTTAGTATGATTTGGTTTAATCTCTTTTATCTGGAGGCGCAATGAAAATCAGGAAAGCAAGATTAGAAGATTTAGATCGTATCGTTGAGATTGAACTAGAAAATTTCTCGATTGAAGAAGCCATTCCTCGCTCGGTTTTTGAAGCTCATTTGCGAGAGATTCGGACCTCTTTTCTGGTTGCAGAAAAAGAAGGTAGAATCATGGGGTATATAGAAGGGCCAGTTGCACCACACCGCCATCTGCAAGATCAGTCTTTTACAGAAGAGATAGAAGATTATAGTCATGAGTCTGGTGGTTATATCTCTGTGACCTGTCTTTCTATTGCCAAAGAATCACAGGGACTTGGACTTGGTAAAAAATTACTAACAGCCTTGAAAGAACTGGCTCTTGAACACGAAAGAGAAGGCATTAACCTAACCTGTCATGACTATCTCATCGCCTACTACGAAAAGCATGGATTTGTCAATGAAGGCCAGTCCCAGTCAACCTTTGCAGGGGAAACATGGTATGATATGGTCTGGGAAGCTAAAAAATAAGCTGGAAAAGCATGCTAGGTTGCTTTTCTTTCGTTTTTAAGATATAATATTATGGACTGTCAACAAGGAGGTAAATCTTTTGAGTGAAAATCCAAAAGAAGAAAAATTAAGCTTTAAAGAGCAGATTTTACGTGATTTAGAGAGAGTAAAAAAACAAGATAGAAGTGAGCAAGAAAACGAGATTACAAGTTTTGAAACTCCTTCGTCTCCAGAAAATTCAGTAGTTCCTTCAACTCAGGACAACGAACCTTCAGCAGAAGAGTTGATGGCTAATTCTCTCTCAGTTGTGGATCAAATATTAAAGAACGCTCCTAGTGTTCCGTCACGTTCTAATAATATTTCGGATGAAATTGCAGGAAATGAAGAAGTTGCAGAACCTAAAATTGAAGCGGTAGTTGAACCAGTAGAACCTGTTTTCGAGCCAGTTCAACCAAAAGTAGAACCTGTAAAACTTAACGAAGACAAAGAATTTAACGAGATTCCAACAAAGGTTGCGGTGTCGTATAAAACAAGTAGACAACAGGAAGAAGTTAGTACTCCTGCAGTGGATAATGAGTTGTCTGAGTTAGCTGAATCGGCAGATAGCCTAGGTTCAGTTCCTAGACGTAGTCGCCGTGAGACGGTTAAACCAGTTAAGAAGAAAAAATCACATTTGAAGGCATTCTTCATTTCTCTACTGATTTTCCTAGCCTTGATTTCGGCAGGTGGTTACTTCGGTTATCAGTATGTTCAGTCATCCTTGCTACCTGTTGATGCAAATTCTAAGGAATATGTGACTGTTCAAATTCCAGAAGGAGCCAATGTCCAAGAAATCGGATCAACTCTTGAGCATTCTGGTGTGATTAAACACGGTGTGATTTTTGCTTTCTATGCAAAATATAAGAATTATTCAGATTTGAAGGCTGGATATTACAATTTGCAAAAGAGCATGAGTACAGAGGACATCATTAAGGAACTGCAAAAAGGTGGTACACCTGAACCTCAGGCTCCATCTCTTGCAAACTTGACAATTCCAGAAGGATATACGATTGATCAAATTGCCCAAGCTGTAGGCCAATTACAAGGTGAATTTAAAGAACCTTTGACAGCGGAAACTTTCTTGGCTAAAGTGCAAGATGACAACTTTATCAGTCAAGAAGTTGCTAAATATCCAAACCTACTCGAAAGCTTGCCAACGAAAGAAAGTGGAGCTCGTTACCGTTTGGAAGGTTATCTTTTCCCAGCGACCTACTCTATCAAGGAAAGCACGACTATTGAAAGTTTGATTGATGAGATGCTGGCAGCTATGGATAAGACCTTGACTCCGCACTATAGTGCAATTAAGTCTAAGAACTTGACTGTCAATGAATTGCTAACAATTGCTTCACTGGTTGAAAAAGAAGGGGCTAAGACTGAAGACCGTAAGTTGATTGCGGGTGTTTTCTACAACCGCTTGAATCTTGGTATGCCACTTCAAAGCAATATTGCAATCTTGTATGCCCAAGGGAAACTTGGCCAAAATATCAGCCTAGCAGACGATGCTGGAATTGATACATCGATTAATTCACCATACAATGTTTATACAAAACCTGGTTTGATGCCTGGTCCAGTAGATAGTCCAAGTCAGGACGCGATTGAAGCAAGTATCAATCAAACTAAGAGTGAGAACCTATACTTTGTAGCCAATGTTACAGATGGTAAAGTCTATTACGCAGTGACACAGGAAGAACATGATCGTAATGTAGCTGAGCACGTCAATAGCAAACTTACTCAAAATAGTAGTTCAAACTAAGACTACAAACATGAGAATCTCAGATAGAGATTCAATACTATCGAAAGAAAGTTGAGAAAAATGGCAGAAAAAACATATCCTATGACCCTTGAGGAAAAGGAAAAACTAGAAAAAGAATTAGAAGAATTGAAATTGGTCCGCCGACCAGAAGTAGTAGAACGCATTAAGATTGCCCGTTCATACGGTGACCTTTCTGAAAACAGTGAGTATGAAGCAGCTAAGGATGAACAAGCCTTTGTCGAAGGACAAATCTCTAGCTTGGAAACAAAAATCCGTTATGCTGAAATCGTCAATAGTGACTCAGTTGCCCAAGACGAAGTAGCGATTGGTAAAACAGTCACTATCCAAGAAATTGGTGAGGACGAAGAAGAAGTTTATATTATCGTAGGTTCAGCGGGTGCGGATGCCTTTGCAGGTAAAGTTTCAAATGAAAGCCCAATTGGACAAGCCTTGATTGGCAAGAAAACAGGTGACACAGCAACCATTGAAACACCTGTTGGTAGCTATGATGTAAAAATCTTGAAAGTTGAAAAAACAGCCTAAAAACAGAAAAAAGGAGTGGGGAGGCAGTGCGCTTCACTCACTCCTTTTTCCATTTTGCTACTCTTCGAAAATCAAATTCAAACCACGTCAGCGTCACCTTGCCGTACTCAAGTACAGCCTGCGGCTAGCTTCCTAGTTTGCTCTTTGATTTTCATTGAGTATAAATTAAATTGAATTGGAGACTATATGAGTTCAAAGAAGAAAAAAAATAAGATGGAGCGTGGTTTAACTAATCGTCACGTACAGGTTATGGCCATCGCTGGGACAATCGGAACAGGACTCTTTTTGGGAGCAGGTCGCTCAATTAGCCTAACAGGTCCTTCCATTGTACTGATTTATATGATTACTGGGGCTTTCATGTTCCTTATGATGCGTGCAGTTGGGGAAATGCTCTACCAAGACCCTGAGCAACATACCTTTATCAACTTTATCACGCGCCATTTGGGTAAGGGCTGGGGTTATTTCTCGGTTTGGTCCTACTGGCTATCCGTTGTCTTTATCGGTATGGCGGAAATCACTGCTATCTCTCACTATGTTCAGTTCTGGTTTCCTAGCTGGCCAAGTTGGATGATTGAGATTGGATTTTTGACCATTCTAGCCTTGGTCAATCTGATAGCGGTGAAGCTCTTTGGGGAAGTTGAGTTTTGGTTTGCTATGGTCAAGATTGTGGCTATTTTAGCTATGATTGCCACAGGAGTCTTTATGGTCTTGACAGGCTTTAAGACACCTCATGGAGTAGCAAGTTTAGCTAATATTGCCGACAATTTCTCCCTCTTCCCAAATGGTGGAGTGAACTTTGTCATGGCCTTCCAGATGGTTTTCTTTGCTTATCTCATGATTGAGTTTATCGGGGTAACAACTTCTGAAACCAAAAATCCACGTCAGGTCTTGCCAAAGGCTGTTAAGGAAATTCCTTTGCGTATCGCCTTTTTCTACGGTGGTGCCCTCTTAGCCATCATGGCTATCATTCCATGGCGTGAGCTTGCATCGGCTGATTCACCTTTTGTTACAGTATTTGAATTGGCAGGTATCAAGTGGGCAGCAGCCTTGATTAACTTCGTCGTTTTGACATCAGCAGCCTCTGCCCTTAACTCGACCCTCTACTCAACAGGGCGTCATTTGTACCAGATTGCCCATGATTCGCCAAATCCATTCCTAAAAGCGATCAAGGCAGATACCCTTTCTCGCCATAATGTGCCACAAAATGCCATCATTGCCTCAGCGGTTCTGATTGCCCTAGCGGCCTTTATCAATGTCTTGCCAGGTGTTTCGGATGCCTTTGCCTTGATTACGGCATCGTCATCAGGTGTCTATATCGCTATCTATATCTTGATCATGGTGGCTCACCTTAAATACCGCAAGTCACCAGACTTTATGGCGGATGGCTATCTCATGCCCCATTATCGTTTCCTAAATCCTTTAACCATGCTCTTCTTTGCCTTTGTCTTTGTAACTCTCTTTTTACAAGAGTCTACATTTGTCGGAGCAATCGGTTCAGCTATCTGGATTATCGGTTTTGGGATTTACAGCCAGTGGAAATTTAGAAAATAGATTTGAAACTCATCAACTCCGGTTGGTGGGTTTTTGCTAGTTTGACAGTCTATTGAAATAAGACTATAATCAAGCTGTATCAGTTTTCGAGGAGGTTTAGATGTACTTTAGATTGGAAAATAAAGAATCCCATAAATCACAAGAAATAGGGAATCTGATTCGTGTTTATAACCGTTCAAAAAGAGAAGAGGCTGAAAGTGAGCCACTTAATCTTTATGTCGAAGATGAAAAGGGCAATCTCATGGCAGGTTTGATAGCAGAGACTTTTGGAAATTGGCTAGAAATCGAGTATTTATTTGTAAAAGAAGAACTGAGAGGGCAAGGACTCGGTTCAAACCTATTGCAGCAAGCAGAAACTGAAGCTAAGAATCGAAACTGTCGTTTTGCTTTTGTCAATACTTACCAGTTTCAAGCTCCAGATTTTTATAAAATGCATGGCTACAAGGAAGTTTTTACCTTACAAGACTATCCCTACACAGGAAAAAGATTTTATTACCAAAAAGATTTGTAAGGAGAATATGAAATCATAAAGTAAAGAGGGGGCTTGACATAAGTATGGAGGTGGACTAATGGATATGAGTAACTATCGATAAGTAGCAGTTATAATCTACAAATTGTGTCTTTCTAGACGATATTGAGGACAATACAGTCGTAGCTAAGACATTAGATGTGAAATCCTACGATGCTGTAGATGTTTTGAGAAAATTGAATAAGCAGAAAACTCTCTATCATTTAGGTGGTAGAGAGTTTTTTGTTAATAAAATTTTACAAAATGACATTTATATATTGCATTAAGTTAGATATATGATATAATGTTGTTAAAAAGAGGCGCAACTTTTTAAAATTAATGAGAATCAAAGAGAAAACCAAGAATGTTAATGGAGGAATAAAAAATGGAAGTTATAAATGTAAGTAAGCATTATGCTCATTCAATCATTCTCAAAGATATAAATTTTGCACTTAATAAGGGTGAAATTGTTGGTCTAGTAGGGAGAAACGGAGTTGGCAAGAGTACATTGATGAAAATTCTTGTTCAGAATAATCAACCGACTTCAGGGAATATTATAAGTAGTGATAATGTTGGGTATTTAATCGAAGAACCAAAATTATTTTTATCTAAAACAGGTTTAGAGAATTTAAAATATTTGTCAAATTTATATGGTGTTGACTACAATAAAGAAAGATTTGGAAGTTTGATCCAAGAGTTAGATTTGACTCAGTCTATTAATAAAAAAGTAAAGACCTATTCTTTAGGTACAAAACAAAAATTAGCTTTGCTTCTAACTCTCGTTACGGAACCTGATATATTGATTTTAGATGAACCGACTAATGGTTTAGATATTGAATCATCACAAATAGTTTTAGCAGTTCTAAAAAACTTAGCTTTACATGAAAATGTGGGAATTTTAATATCGAGTCATAAATTAGAAGATATTGAAGAAATTTGTGAGAGGGTCCTTTTCTTGGAGAACGGGCTTTTGACATTCCAAAAAGTAGGAAAAGATAGACATAATTGCTTGTTTGAGATAGCTTTTTCATCAGCTACAGATAAAGACATTTTCCTTACCAAACAAGAATTTGGGGATATTGTTCAGGAAGAGGGACTGAAAATTACTATGTCTGGGAATATTCAAAGTAGTGAGCTTTTTAAATTTTTTAACGAAAACTCTATTAAAGTAGTTGATTTTGAAACTAAAAAAGAGACGCTTAAAGATATTTATCTAAATCGTTCAAAATAAAGGAAGGTTATAATCATGAAATTAAATAAATTGAATTTTCTTAAGGAAAATATAAGAGATTTATATTCATCAGGCGTAATATATCTCGGATTGATTATCTCGTTTATACCGCCGATACTGGTTACATTCTTTATTCTAAAGACTCAAGGGACATCACTTGGTATTAAGCATATTTCAAATTTTTATGCTATGCTCGGTATGTTAATGGCTGTTATACATGCTAACCGAATTATTAGCAGGGATTTTTCTAACAATACGATCAGTTTATTTTATAATCAAAAGAAAAATCGGATGATTTACGTCTTGTCTAATTTTCTATATGCCATCTCAGTTTCTATTATTTATGCTTTGAATGGCATTGTGCTACTAGTCATCGTATGTAAATTGGGTGTTCCAGGTGATTTAGGATTAGATTTTATAGTAGCTATTGTAGTCAATACAATTTTGTTAGTCCTATTTTATTTTCTATTATCTTACATTTTCTATTTATACAAATTGAAAAGTGGCTTGATATTTGGTATTTTAGTTGCTTTACTACTCTTTATCCCTAATATATTAAATACGATTATGATGAATACTAGTAATGATTTGTTTATCAAAGCAATTGAACTTCTTCCTTTTTATTCTTTACCTGTATTTGTGGCTTCAAATACGATGTCTATTAGTCAGTATCTTGTGGTAATCACTACAATCATTTTATTGTACTTTTTCACTCTCAAGAAAAGCAAGAAGTATTCATTTTAGTTTCGTTTAGTATTATTTTGCATACTTAAAACCAGCAAAAAATCAGTCATCTTGGTATGCTCCTTCTCTTGCTGTTCACCACGTTTTTGACTTATACTAGACTCATTTCCAAAAGCATTATATAATAGTAATATGAAACCAACTAAACTAAACAAGAAGTACAAGCAATAAAAACTCGTTTAAAAGATTCTACTAAAGCTAATACTAAACAAAAATAAAAGAGTAAACTAGGAAGTTTATTTCAAACAATCCAACATACTGATTTTAGGTTGAAGATAATATTGGAGTGCTAATTAATGAGGTTATAATAAATAGCTGACAGCTTGTGTTAGTTTTGGATTTTTTAAGAGTAGATGAGTATTAAAACTATAAGGAGGACGCAGGTGGCTAAAAATTTAAAATTAAAATTAGCTCGGGTTGAGCTTGATTTAACTCAAGGTCAACTGGCAGAGGCTGTTGGTGTGACACGCCAGACTATTGGTTTGATAGAGGCAGGGAAATACAATCCCAGTCTCTCGCTCTGCCAGTCCATTTGCAGATGTTTAGGGAAAACCTTAGATCAACTATTTTGGGAGGAAGAAGATGGTAAATAAATTTATTCATTATCAATTACTTGACGAAAGAGAAGAACAACTAATCAATAAAGCTGGAGCGGAATCCTTTACCCTCTTCATTGGGCTTGTGCTTCTAAGCTATTTGGTGGCTGTATTAGCTCCCTCTATTTTTAATCCGAATTTTCTAGTCTATACTCTGATAGTAGGAATTTTCTTCTTTTTCAATCGTGCTCGTTATCTGGGAGTGACCTACTATAGTCGTTTTCATTTTACGATTTTGGGTTGTTTTTTACTAACCTTGGCTATTACGGCTCTTTTGATGTTACAGAATTATCAATTCAACATAGAAATTTATCAGCACAATCCTTTGAATGTTAAATACCTGTCTGCTTGGGCAATTACTTATGTTATTTACCTTCCTTGGGTTTTTATCGGCAATCTTGGTCTGAAGAGCTATGGCGAATGGGCTCAGAAAAAGTTTGAACAAGATATGGATGAATTGGAGAGTGGTGAATAACTTGTTACTCTTTTCTCAATCCAGCTAAAATGTGTTATAATAGTACTAATTTATTGGAATACATGAAAGTTCTTGAAAATTTTCATGGGTTTCTAGCTAAGGAAGTAGGAAAAGTATGTATCCAGATGATAGTTTGACATTGCACACGGACTTGTACCAGATTAACATGATGCAGGTTTACTTTGACCAAGGGATTCACAATAAAAAGGCGGTCTTTGAGGTGTATTTCCGCCAACAGCCTTTTAAGAATGGCTATGCTGTTTTTGCTGGTTTGGAAAGAATTGTGAGTTATCTTGAAGATTTACGTTTTTCAGATAGTGATATTGCCTATTTGGAGTCTCTAGGCTATCATGGGGCATTCTTGGACTATCTCCGCAATTTCAAGTTGGAGTTGACCGTTCGTTCTGCCCAAGAAGGGGACTTGGTCTTTGCTAATGAACCGATTGTGCAGGTGGAAGGTCCTCTAGCCCAATGTCAATTGGTAGAAACGGCCCTTTTGAATATTGTCAACTACCAGACCTTGGTGGCGACTAAGGCAGCTCGTATTCGTTCGGTCATCGAAGATGAACCTTTGATGGAGTTTGGGACACGTCGGGCTCAAGAAATGGATGCGGCTATCTGGGGAACACGCGCAGCGGTGATTGGTGGAGCTAATGGAACCAGCAACGTGCGTGCTGGTAAACTCTTTGATATTCCTGTTTTGGGGACCCATGCTCATGCCTTGGTACAGGTTTATGGCAATGACTACGAGGCTTTCAAGGCTTATGCTGCGACCCACAAAAACTGTGTCTTTCTTGTGGATACATATGACACCCTTCGTATTGGTGTGCCAGCTGCCATTCAGGTGGCGCGTGAGTTGGGGGACCAGATTAACTTTATGGGTGTGCGGATTGACTCTGGGGATATTGCCTACATTTCCAAGAAAGTTCGTCAGCAACTGGACGAGGCTGGATTTACAGAGGCTAAGATTTATGCTTCAAATGATTTGGACGAAAATACCATCCTCAACCTCAAGATGCAAAAGGCCAAGATTGATGTCTGGGGTGTGGGAACTAAGCTGATTACAGCCTATGACCAGCCAGCTCTGGGAGCAGTTTATAAGGTTGTTGCGATTGAAGATGAAAATGGCCAGATGCGCAATACCATCAAGCTGTCAAATAATGCTGAAAAAGTGTCTACACCAGGTAAGAAGCAGGTGTGGCGGATTACCAGTCGTGAAAAAGGCAAGTCAGAAGGAGATTATATCACTTATGACGGTGTGGATGTGAGCGACATGACAGAAATCAAGATGTTCCATCCGACCTATACCTACATCAAGAAGACCGTTCGTAATTTTGATGCCGTTCCTCTCTTGGTGGATATCTTCAAGGACGGGAAATTGATTTACAACTTGCCTAGCTTGACTGAGATTCAGGATTATGCTCGTAAGGAATTTGACAAGCTTTGGGATGAGTACAAGCGTGTGCTCAATCCGCAGCATTATCCAGTGGATTTGGCGCGTGATGTATGGCAAGACAAGATGGACTTGATTGACAAAATGCGTAAGGAAGCCCTTGGTGAAGGAGAAGAAGAATGAGTTTGCAAGAAACGATTATCCAAGAACTGGGCGTGAAACCAGTGATTGATGCTCAGGAAGAAATCCGTCGTTCCATTGACTTCTTAAAAAAATACCTGAAAAAACATCCCTTCCTTAAAACCTTTGTACTAGGGATTTCTGGGGGACAAGACTCGACTTTGGCAGGTCGTTTGGCTCAACTAGCTATGGAAGAACTGCGAGCAGAAACGGGAGACGACAGCTACAAATTTATCGCTGTCCGCTTGCCATACGGAGTACAAGCCGATGAAGCAGATGCTCAAAAAGCCCTAGCCTTTATCCAGCCAGATGTCAGCTTGGTAGTTAATATCAAGGAATCGGCAGATGCCATGACAGTTGCAGTTGAAGCGACAGGTAGTCCTGTTTCAGACTTCAATAAGGGCAATATCAAGGCTCGTTGCCGTATGATTGCTCAGTATGCCCTTGCTGGTTCCCATAGCGGAGCGGTCATTGGAACAGACCATGCTGCGGAAAATATCACAGGCTTTTTTACCAAGTTTGGTGACGGTGGTGCGGATATTCTTCCTCTTTACCGCCTCAATAAACGTCAAGGAAAACAACTCTTGAAGGAACTTGGTGCAGACCCAGCCCTTTATGAAAAAATCCCAACAGCAGATCTAGAAGAAGACAAACCAGGCCTAGCAGACGAAGTGGCCCTTGGAGTCACTTATGAAGAGATTGACGACTACCTAGAAGGCAAAACAATCAGCCCAGAAGCCCAAGTAACAATCGAAAACTGGTGGCATAAAGGCCAACACAAACGCCACTTACCCATCACCGTATTTGATGACTTTTGGGAGTAAAAAGATCCGGGGGACCTTTTTAGCTTCTTGCCCTGAAACTCGAGAGCAAGAATAACCTCCAGTGGAGGTTTTCAGCCTCTCGCCTTGAAATAAGAAAGTGAGAGAAGGTCCGGGGGGCCTTTTTAGCCCGAGTCTAAAAATAGAAAAACGAGGAAGGTTCGGTAACTCACCGAGTTCGATTTTGTCGTTTCACCCCCGCAACGATGACTAGGTTTGAAAAAGCTTGCTAGAGCGTATTTCAAACCAGACAGCGACTGCGTCAAGGAACTAGATGAAAAACTTGTTTTTTAGTTGTTACTGAGTTTAGTCTTTTTACCCTGAGCATGGAAACAGGTAAGCGAAGAAGGTCCGAGAAACCTTTTTAGCTTATTACCTTGAAATTCAAAAGCAAAGCAAATATAAATGGAGATTGGACATAGAATCATCTATCAGAAAGCGAGGTAGTTTCGTGAAATCTATCGGTACACAAACATTACAGACAGAACGTTTGATTTTAAGAAGATTTGTGGAAAGTGATGCAGAAGCCATGTTTCAGAATTGGGCTTCATCCGCTGAGAATCTGACCTATGTCACTTGGGATCCCCATTCTGATGTCGATGTGACTCGAAATTCCATTCGTAATTGGGTTGCCTCTTATACAAATCCCAACTATTACAAATGGGCCATTTGTCTCAAAGAAAAGCCAGAGCAGGTGATAGGAGATATCAGCATCGTTGCAATAGATGAGAACGATTCTTCTTGTGAAATTGGTTATGTGTTAGGCAAGAAATACTGGGGTCATGGTATAATGACGGAGGCCTTGAAAGCTGTCTTGGATTTCTGTTTTACTCAAGCAGGTTTTCAAGATGTCAGAGCACGATATGCTAGTCTCAATCCAGTTTCAGGTCGTGTCATGGAGAAGGCTGGAATGTCCTATCTAAAGACTATTACCAATGGTGTAGAGAGAAAAGGCTATCTTGCGGACCTTATTTATTATCAGATAAGTATGGAAGACTAGTGAAGTTTCTTTTCAGTTTCCATCAAAGTCAGACCTTGTCTGGCTTTTTTTGAACCATTTTTTACATAACCTGATTAAATTCCTATTTTTCCCTATCATTGTCCCTGTTTTTTCTGGAGTTTTAGGGCTATAATAGTCCTATCAAATCAAAGAATGGAGGAAGGCAATGGATAATATAATCTTTTTAATCAGTGTTTTTCTTGCTGGAATTCTTTCCTTCTTTTCTCCTTGTATTTTACCCTTGTTACCGGTCTATGCAGGGGTCTTGTTGGATGATAAAGATGGTGCTCATATTTCTAGTGGCAAATTTTCAATCTCAGTTGTTAGTTTATTGCGAACTCTAGTTTTTATAATAGGGATTTCCTTTGATTTTATCTTACTAGGCTATGGAGCTGGTTTTTTAGGCAATTTGCTGTATGCTTCTTGGTTTCAGTATGTGACGGGTGCGGTTATCATTCTCTTGGGATTACACCAGATGGAAGTCTTACATTTGAAGGGGCTCTACAAGGAAAGAAGGCTACAATTAAAGAGACAGGAGCAAAAGGGTAAGGGCTATAGTCAGGCATTTTTACTGGGGTTGACCTTTAGTTTTGCTTGGACACCTTGTGTGGGGCCGGTTCTGGGTTCTGTTTTGGTCTTGGCAGCTTCAGGTGGCTCAGGTACTTGGCAGGGAGCTGCTCTCATGTTGATTTACACGCTGGGTTTGGCGCTACCATTTTTGGTTCTAGCTCTAGCCTCCAGCTATGTTTTGAAACATTTTCGAAAACTCCATCCTTATCTAGGAACCCTCAAAAAAGTGGGTGGTTTCCTCATAATCGTAATGGGAATTTTGGTGCTTTTGGGAAATACGTCTATTTTGACTACATTATTTGAATAGAGAGGAAGAAGAAATGAAAAAATGGCAAACATGTCTCCTTGGAGTCGGCTCAATTTGTTGCTTGGCAGCCTGTTCGGCTAAAAACATGCCAGACGAATCTACTATGAAGGAGCAAACCAAAACAGAACAAGTCAGTGCGCAAACTGCTACTAAAGGTCAGGCGGTTGCTGATTTCGAACTGACGGGAGTAGATGGCAAGACCTACCGTTTATCTGATTACAAGGGCAAGAAAGTCTATCTCAAATTCTGGGCTTCTTGGTGTTCCATCTGTCTAGCCAGCCTTCCAGATACGGACGAAATTGCTAAGGATGCTGGAGACGACTATGTGGTCTTGACAGTGGTGTCTCCTGGACACAAGGGGGAACAAGCTGAAGCAGACTTTAAGAACTGGTACAAGGGCTTGGATTATAAAAATTTCCCAGTTCTAATTGATCCGTCAGGCAAACTTTTGGAAAGTTATGGTGTTCGTTCTTACCCAACTCAAGCCTTTATAGACAAGGAAGGCAAGCTGGTTAAAACGCAACCTGGTTTTATGGACAAGGATATGATTTTAAAAACATTGAAAGAAATGGGGTAGAGAAAGGCCATGAATGATAAAGTAAAATTGTTTGTCTTGGCAGGAATATTTTTCCTAGCC
This sequence comes from Streptococcus sp. HMSC063B03, assembly GCF_001836965.1. Taxonomy (GTDB): domain Bacteria; phylum Bacillota; class Bacilli; order Lactobacillales; family Streptococcaceae; genus Streptococcus; species Streptococcus pneumoniae_F. The sequence continues at coordinate 53,720 of NZ_KV831045.1, forward strand.
ATAAGCGGTTTCTATTTTCTATTGATGCGAAATGCAGGGCAGACAGATAGCTCGCAAATTGAGAAAGCATCAGTTAGCCAAGGAGGAAAAATAGTGAAACAAACAGAAGTGAGTAAAGATGCAGATTTGCATGAAATTTATCTAGCTGGAGGCTGTTTCTGGGGAGTGGAGGAATACTTCTCACGCGTTCCCGGAGTGACAGATGCCGTTTCAGGCTATGCAAACGGTAGAGGGGAAACAACCAAGTACGAATTGATTAACCAAACAGGACATGCGGAGACTGTCCATGTCACCTATGATGCCAAGCAAATTTCCCTCAAGGAAATCCTGCTTCATTACTTCCGCATTATCAATCCAACCAGCAAAAATAAACAAGGAAATGATGTGGGGACCCAGTACCGTACCGGTGTTTATTACACAGATGAAAAGGATTTGGAGGTAATTAACCAAGTATTTGATGAGGTGGCTAAGAAATACGACCAACCTTTGGCAGTTGAGAAGGAGAACTTGAAGAATTTTGTGGTGGCTGAGGATTACCATCAAGATTATCTGAAGAAAAATCCAAATGGCTACTGCCATATCAATGTCAATCAGGCTGCCTACCCCGTCATTGATGCCAGCAAATATCCTAAACCAAGCGATGAAGAATTGAAAAAGACCCTGTCACCTGAGGAGTATGCAGTTACCCAGAAAAATCAAACAGAACGGGCTTTCTCAAACCGCTATTGGGATAAATTTGAATCTGGTATCTATGTGGATGTGGCAACTGGCGAACCCCTCTTTTCATCAAAGGACAAGTTTGAGTCTGGTTGTGGTTGGCCTAGTTTCACCCAACCTATCAGCCCAGATGTTGCCACCTACAAGGAAGATAAGTCTTACAATATGACGCGTATGGAAGTGCGGAGCCGAGTTGGAGATTCTCACCTTGGCCATGTCTTTACAGATGGGCCTCAGGACAAGGGTGGCTTACGCTACTGTATCAATAGTCTCTCAATCCGTTTTATTCCCAAAGACCAAATGGAAGAAAAAGGCTACGCTTATTTACTAGATTATGTCGATTAAGAGGGCTTTCCTAAGCAGTTAGAGGAGAATTTTGCTATACTGATACTAGTAAGTGACAAAGGAGAGAAGCATGACCTACACAATCTTAATCGTAGAGGATGAATATCTGGTAAGACAAGGCTTGACCAAGCTGGTCAATGTAGCGGCCTACGATATGGAAATTATCGGTCAAGCTGAAAATGGAAGACAGGCTTGGGAATTGATACAAAAGCAGGTGCCGGATATCATTCTAACCGATATCAACATGCCTCAGCTAAATGGCATCCAGTTAGCCAGTCTGGTCCGAGAAACCTATCCTCAGGTGCATTTGGTCTTTTTAACAGGTTACGATGATTTTGATTATGCTTTGTCTGCTGTCAAACTAGGTGTGGACGATTATCTGCTCAAGCCCTTTTCTCGTCAGGATATTGAGGAAATGTTGGGGAAAATCAAGCAAAAGTTGGATAAGGAAGAAAAGGAAGAGCAATTACAAGATTTATTGACCGATAAGTTTGAGGGAAATATGGCCCAGAAAATCCAGTCCCATCTGGCTGATAGCCAATTTAGTTTAAAGTCTTTGGCCAGTGACTTGGGCTTTAGTCCGACTTATCTGAGTTCCTTGATTAAGAAAGAGTTGGGCCTACCTTTTCAGGATTATTTGGTGCGAGAACGTGTCAAACAGGCCAAGCTCTTGCTTTTAACTACGGATCTGAAAATTTACGAGATTGCAGAGAAGGTTGGTTTTGAAGATATGAACTACTTTACCCAACGTTTTAAACAGATTGCAGGTGTGACACCTCGTCAGTTTAAGAAGGGGGAAGGTCGATGAAGCGTTCTTCACTCCTAGTTAGAATGGTTATTTCTATCTTTCTGGTCTTTCTCATTCTCCTAGCTCTGGTTGGGACTTTCTACTATCAATCTAGTTCTTCAGCCATTGAGGCTACCATTGAAGGCAATAGCCAAACGACTATCAGCCAGACTAGTCACTTTATCCATTCTTATATCAAAAAATTAGAAACCACCTCGACTAGCTTGACCCAGCAGGCGGACGTCCTAGCTTATGCTGAGAACCCCAATCAAGACAAGGTCAAGGGAATTCGAGATCTATTTTTGACCATTTTGAAGGCAGACCAGGACTTGAAAGCTGTTGTACTGGTAACCAAATCTGGTCAGGTCATTTCTACGGATGATAGTGTGCAGATGAAAACTTCCTCAGATATGATGACTGAGGATTGGTACCAAAAGGCTATTCATCAGGGAGCTAAACCAGTTTTAACTCCAGCTCGTAAATCAGATAGCCAGTGGGTCATTTCTGTCACTCAAGAACTTCTTGATGCAAAGGGAGCCAATCTAGGTGTACTTCGTTTGGATATTTCCTATGAAACTCTGGAAGCCTATCTCAACCAACTCCAGTTGGGTCAGCAGGGCTTTGCCTTTATCATCAATGAAAACCATGAATTTGTTTATCATCCTCAACATACAGTTTATAGTTCGTCTAGCGAAATGGAGGCCATGAAACCCTATATTGATACAGGACAGGGTTATACGTTAGACCATCAATCCTATGTCAGTCAAGAAAAGATTGCAGGAACTGATTGGACGGTGCTGGGCGTGTCTTCACTGGAGAAGCTAGACAAGGTTCGGAGTCAACTCATGTGGACCTTGCTCGGTGCTAGCGTTACATCTCTTCTGGCCTGTCTCTGTTTGGTGTGGTTCAGTCTTAAACGCTGGATTGCCCCTTTGAAGGATTTGAGAGAAACAATGTTGGAAATTGCTTCTGGTGCTCAAAATCTTCGTGCCAAAGAAGCTGGTGCCTATGAACTGAGAGAAGTGACTCGTCAGTTTAATGCCATGTTGGATCAGATTGATCAGCTGATGGCAGATGTGCGCAAACAGGAAGAAACGACCCGTCAGTATGAACTTCAAGCCTTGTCGAGTCAGATTAACCCCCATTTCCTCTACAATACTTTGGACACCATCATCTGGATGGCTGAATTTCAGGATAGTCAGCGAGTGGTTCAGGTGACCAAGTCCTTGGCGACTTATTTCCGCCTAGCGCTCAATCAGGGTAAAGATTTGATTTGCCTGTCTGACGAAATTAACCATGTCCGCCAGTATCTCTTTATCCAGAAACAACGCTATGGCGATAAGCTGGAATACGAAATTAATGAAAATCCTGCCTTCGATAATCTAGTCTTGCCCAAGCTGGTGTTGCAACCTCTAGTAGAAAATGCTCTTTACCATGGCATCAAGGAGAAAGAAGGTCAGGGTCATATTAGAGTCTCTGTCCAGAAACAGGATTCAGGATTGGTCATCCGCATTGAGGATGATGGAGTTGGCTTCCAAGATGCTAGCGATAGTAGTCAAAGTCAGCTCAAACGTGGGGGAGTTGGTCTTCAAAATGTTGATCAACGGCTCAAACTTCATTTTGGAGAAAACTATCAGATGAAGATCGATTCTGTCCCTTTAAAAGGTACGACAGTTGAAATATACATAAATAGAATAGAAACTAGCTAACTCCCAGTTCATTCTGGGAGTTTTATGCGTAATTGGGCAAGCTTTCTAGGTTGTCTATCTTGCTAAAAAGTAGAAAAAACGATATGATAGATAATGACAAAAGAGGTATCAAGTATGAAGGAAAAAGACATTCAAAGAGAAACAAGCCAGATTGTAAAAGATGTATTAGAAAAGGCCAATTTGAAGCAAGGATCCATCTTTGTTTTGGGCCTTTCTTCTAGTGAAGTGATAGGTGGTCAGATTGGCAAGGAATCCAGCCAAGAAATTGGGGAAATCATTGTGAAGACCATTCTAGACATCCTAGAGGAAAAAGGAATTCATCTAGCTGTTCAAGGTTGTGAACATGTCAATCGGGCCCTCGTCGTTGAACGTCAGGTGGCAGAGCAGTTTGGTCTGGAAATCGTCAGTGTCCTTCCTACCCTTCATGCAGGAGGTTCAGGTCAGTTGGCAGCCTTCAAGTTTATGCAAGATCCAGTTGAGGTTGAATTTATCAAGGCTCATGCTGGATTGGATATCGGAGACACTGCAATTGGTATGCATGTCAAGCATGTTCAGGTTCCGATTCGCCCTCTTTTGAGAGAAATTGGGCATGCCCATGTAACGGCTCTTGCTAGTCGTCCAAAATTAATTGGAGGTGCGCGTGCGCACTATCCGCAAGATTCTATTAGAAAGTCATAAGAATGAGAAAAACAAAACAACAACTTGAAAAAATTACTAAATATTCCATTCGCAAGTTAACTGTTGGGGTTGGTCCTGTAGCCATCGGGGCCTTCCTTTTTGGTGCAAGTGCCCTTTCAGTAGATAAGGTACAAGCCAATGAAGTTGGTGGAGCTCATAGCGTTCATTACCGTTATTTGGCGGAGCAGGAATTGACCGAGTCTGAAAAAGCCTTAATTCACCATGAAGTCCCTTCGGAGTTTCAAGAGGATGATATTATCTATGCAGTGTATCGAAAGAAAGCTAGTACCTACCAAGAACTTCCTTATACAGGGAGTAAAGAATTAGCCTTGGCTGGTATAGGGTTGGCTACGGCTTCTTTGGCTGTTTTATTAATCTCTAAAAAACATCGTGGTAAGGTGCTTGGTGTCTTATTAATTAGTTCGATTGGTGCAAGCAACTTTGTTCCTTTCACCACATTTGCGTTTGAAAATAAAGAATTGCTTTCTTATAACCAAACTATTTCGGCTTCTACACATGAAGGTTTGGCTGAAGGGATTATCCACATTGATGGCTATGAATACATTGGATACTTCAAGGAAGCAGAACTCCATCCATCAAGGCCAGCTTCAGCTGAGAAGCCTCAGTTGCCAGTAGAAAAGCAAAGTGCAAATGAAATTGATAAGACAGAAGTAGTTCAAGAAAAACCAGTTTCTGAGAAACCTCAGTCAAGACTGGAAGAGAGCTTGGTAGATATTCCTTTTGAAACAGTCACAAGCCCAGATACCAATCTAGCAGAAGGACAGACTCGTATCGTCACAGCTGGAGTAAATGGTCAGCGTCGCATTGTAACCAAAGTATCAATGGTTAATGGTCAAGAAGTTAGAGAAGTCATCGAAGACCAAGTGGTTCAAAATCCTGTTTCGCAAGTCATTGCAGTCGGAACTAAGAAAGAAGAGCAACCTGCCCCAACTCCAGTACCACAAGCTGAACCAACGCATCAGGTAGCTAAAGGAACGCAAGAGGCAGGCAAAGAAGGTCAAGCCTTAACGCAACCAACCTTACCAGAGGCTCCAGTTGAAGCAAAAGGAACCCAAGAGGCAGGCAAAGAAGGTCAAGCTCTAACACAACCAGAACTACCAGAGGCTCCAGTTGAAGCAAAAGGAACCCAAGAGGCAGGCAAAGAAGGACAATCTCTAACACAACCCGAATTGCCAGAGGCTCCAGTTGAAACGAAGGGCACTCAAGAAGAAGGTAAAGCAGGTCAAGCTCTGACACAGCCAAAATTACCAGAAGCCCAAGTAGAAGTAAAAGGTACACAAGAGGAAGGTAAAGCAGGTCAAGCCCTTATACAAGAACAGTTACCTGAGTACAAAGTAACTGAGGGAGCGGTTACGAAAGAAACTACTACTGAGATTGACTATAAGACAGAAATTATCGAGGATCCAACCAAATATACGGATGAAGAAACTGTAGTTCAAGATGGAGAAAAGGGCAGTAAAATTACCAAAACGACTTATAAGACTCTCGAAGGTGTTGAGACTGACCAAGTTTTAAATACAACAACTACTGTTGTCAAAGAACCAGTCACTAAAAAAATAAGCCGTGGGACAAAACCAATTGAAGGAACTCTGGTGGAAGAAAGTCTTGAAAAGATTCCATTTAAGGAAGTTCTTAAAGAAGATGACCAACTGAAAAAGGGTGAAAGAGTTACTGTCCAAGAAGGAAAAGATGGGCAGAAAAAAGTTACCAAGACTTACAAAACTCTCAAAGGTTTAAAAACTGAAGAAGCACCTAAAATTGTGGAACAGGTTCTGGAGTTAGACCAAGATCGTATCGTCAAATTAGGAACTAAAAACTTTGAAAAACCAATCTTAAGTTTGTCACTTGTTGATGTTAATGATTTGAAACGATCATCTCAAATTCGTTATAATTTGGAAAATCCAAGTAAGACAGCCATTAAATCTATTACCTTAACTCTGAAAAAGGGTGATGAAATTGTTAAAACTTTGAATGTTTCACCAGACGACTTGACAACGACCCTGACAGATTTGCAGTACTACAAGGATTATAAACTTGAAACGAAGATGGTTTATAATTTAGGTGAAGGTGATCAAGAAGAAGTTCTTAAAGAAGAACCTCTAAGAATTGACCTTAAAAAAGTTGAAATTAAAAACATCAAAGAAACAAGCTTGATGAGTGTGGATGCTGACGGTAATGAAACAGATACTAGTTTGCTGACAGAAAAACCAACTGATCTTGCTCCGCTTTATTTACGAGTGACCACTCATGACAATAAAATAACAAGACTGGCTGTTGACAAGATTGAAGAAGTAGAAAAAGACGGAAAAACTTTATACAAAGTCACTGCCAAAGCACCTGATTTGATTCAACGGAATGCTGACAACACACTTAGCGAAGAGTATGTCCATTACTTTGAAAAACAAAAAGCACACGATGGTGATGTATATTATAGCTTTAACGACCTAGTAACGGCTATGAAAGCTAATCCAAGTGGTACCTTTAAACTTGGTGCAGATTTGAATGCAGCAAATGTACCAACTCCGAATAAACAATATGTACCTGGTAAATTTAGCGGAACTTTAACAAGTGTTGACGGTAAACAATATACCATTCATAATATGGCTCGTCAGTTATTCGATAACGTTGAAGGCGGTACAGTTAAAAACATTAACTTAGGTAATGTTAATATTAATATGCCTTGGATTGAAAATATTTCCGCACTATCAAGAGTAATTAAAAATGCCACAGTTGAAAATGTTAAGGTAACTGGTAGTATCCTTGGTAAAGATGGTATTGCTGGTATCGTAAATAAAGGAGATACTGGTGGACTTCTTAAAAATGTTGCTTTCATCGGTAAACTAACAGGTGTCGGTAATAAAGGTTGGGATCTTGGTGGTATCGCCGGAGAACTTTGGCGTGGTAATATTAAACATGCATACGTAGATGCTGATATTGTTGCAGATAGAGCACGTGTTGGTGGTCTTGTTGCTAGAACAGATAATGGTTCTGATCCTAATGGTATTGATAAATACGCTTCTGTTCGTAACGCTGTTACTAAAGGAACTATTGATGTGAAGAACCCTGTTGAGGTAGGTGGTTTCATTAGTAAAAACTGGACATGGGGGCGTGTTGCTGACACAGTTTCAATGATGAAAGTCAAAAACGGTGAAGAATTCTACGGTTCTAGAGATTTAGAAGCAGAAGGTGGATATTACACAAAAAACTGGATTGAAAGAAACTACGTTGTTAAAGATGTGAGTGAAGGTTCTCACTCATTTAACGGTTCTCGTAGTAATCGAATCCAAGAAATCAGCCTAGAAGATGCAAATAAAAAAATAGAATCATTCGGAATTACAGCTGATAAGTTTGAAATTAAACCTCTTGTTGAAGATGCACTTAATAACGTAAAACCAAAAACAGATACTTATAAAGATACTCAAGATTATGACGTATCTCGCGAACTTGCTTATCGTAACATCGAAAAACTTCAACCATTCTACAATAAAGAATGGATTGTCAACCAAGGGAACAAGATTCCTGCAGATTCTAAATTACTAACTACTGAAGTTTTATCTGTTACAGGTATGAAAGATGGACAATTTGTGACCGACTTATCAGATGCTGACCATATTATGATTCATTACGCTGATAAGACGAAAGAAATTAAAGCTATTACACAAAAAGAATCTAAGGTTCAACAAGTTCGTGAATATAGTATTGAAGGATTAGGTGATATTGTCTATACACCAAATATGGTTGTTAAAGATAGGACACAATTGATCAGCGATATCAAAGCTAAATTAGCTTCTGTTGAACTTGATTCAGATGAAGTTCGTAAGATTAATAACAATCCTAAGATGTTATACATGGAAGAAAGCTTCAAAGAAGTAAAAGATAATCTTGATGCTTTAGTTAAAGCTTTAGTTGAAAATGAAGACCATCAATTAAATACGGACGAAGCAGCTAAACGTGCATTGATTAAAAAAGTTGAAGATAACAAAGCTAAAATCATGTTAGCTCTGGCTTATTTAAACCAATACTATGGAATTAAATTTGACGGATTAAATATCAAAAATATGATGACCTTCAAACCGGATTTCTACGGTAAGAACGTTAACGTACTTGATAGATTAATCAGCTTCGCTTCAAATGGTAACAACCTAAAAGGTGATCAATCACATGATGCATTTAACAGAGCTCTTGCAAGTGCTACTGGTAAAGCTAACTTACACGAATTCCTGAAGTACAACATGGAATTATTCACTAGTGAAACAGATATGAATACTTGGTTCAAGAATAACATTGCAGATAACGCTTATGTTGTTGAGAAACAATCATCAAATCCAGATTTCGCTAATAAGAAACATAAATTATATGAAGTAATTAATAATGGGCATCACGGACGTTATATTTTACCACTTCTGAATTTGAAGAAAGCGCATATGATCTTAATTACGACCTATAATACCATTGCCTTTAGTTCATTTGAGAAATATGGTAAGAACACAGCAGAAGAACGTGAAGCGTTCAAGAAGCAGGTTGATTTACGTGCGCAAGAACAAATCAATTATTTAGACTTCTGGTCAAGACTTGCTGCTGATAATGTACGAAATAATCTTCTTAAGAGTGAAAATATGGTACCATCTGCAATTTGGGATAACCATGATGTACCAGGTTTGGGATGGGTTGACCGTATGGGACATACGAAGAAAGGCGATTTTGCTCCAATTCGTGAATTCTATGGTCCGACTGATAAGTGGCACGGATACAATGGAATGGGTGCATACGCTTATATCTTCCAAAATCCACAACCACAAGAGGCCGTATATTACATCATCTCTAGCATGATTAGTGATTTTGGTACATCTGCATTCACTCACGAAACAACTCACATCAATGACCGTATGGCCTACTTAGGAACATGGCGTCACCGTGAAGGAACAGACGTTGAAGCCTTTGCTCAAGGTATGTTGCAATCACCATCAGTTTCAAATCCAAATGGTGAATATGGTGCCTTAGGATTAAACATGGCTTACGAACGTCAAAATGATGGAAATCAAATTTACAACTATAATCCAAATGTGTTAAATAGTCGTGAGAAAATCGATCACTACATGAAGAATTACAATGAATCCATGATGATGCTTGATTACTTAGAAGCTGAGTCTGTCATCAAGAAAAATACTGGAACAAATGATAAGTGGTTCAAGAAGATCGATAAGAAATATCGTGAAAAAGCGGATCGCAATGGCTTAGTTGGTGAACCACACCAATGGGATTTAGTTCGTGATTTGAATGATGGCGAAAAGAATACGAAGCTGACAAGTATTGATCAACTGGTTGATGGAAACTTTGCAACGAAACATGGATTACCAGGAAATGGTCATTACCGTACTGAAGGATTTGATTCTGCTTATACTGTAGTAAATATGATGACAGGTATTTATGGTGGTAATACAAGTAAGAGTGCGGTTGGTTCAATCTCATTCAAACATAATACCTTCCGTATGTGGGGTTACTTCGGTTACCTAGACGGGTTCTTAGGTTATGCATCAAACAAATACAAGCAAGAATCTAAAGCTGCTGGTAATGTAGGTCTTGGTGATGACTTTATTATTAATAAAGTTTCTAACGGCAAATTCCAAAGCTTAGAAGCATGGAAGAAAGCATGGTATCATGAAGTACACGAAAAAGCCCAAAGAGGTTTTGTTGAAATTGAAATCGATGGTCAAAAGATTTCAACTTACGCACAACTTCAGACCTTATTTGATGCAGCGGTCGAAAAAGACCTTCAAGGTAATGATTTCAAGAATACTGTAGATCTTAAATGGAAGGTTTACAAACAACTCTTGCAAAAATCAGATGGATTTGCTGGTGATTTATTCACTAAAGCATAATCAATAGTAAGAAAATAATAAAAAGGTAGATCAGCTTTGTCTGAATCTGCCTTTTTATGCTATACTTGAAATATGCATAGAAAAACAGTGATTGATTTTAGGGCTTTGGGGGAGAGATACACCTTTACCCAGCCTATTAAAGAGTTAAAAACGAGAGATTTAGCAGAAGTGGCAGATTTGCTGGCACAAGTGGAAAGCTACCAAGAGCAAGGTTATTATGTGGTGGGCTATGTCAGCTACGAGGCTGCACCTGCTTTTGAGGAGAAATTAGCAGTTCATAAAGCTCCTTTACTGGGAGAGTACCTGCTATATTTTACAGTTCATGACAGCGTAGAAACATCCCCTATTCCTCTGACTTATGATGAGGTTGATTTGCCTTCAAATTGGCAGGAAGTAACGTCTGCAGCAGACTATGAAAAGGCGATTGCTCAGATTCACCATCATTTGCGGCAGGGAGACACCTACCAGGTCAACTACACCGTCCAACTCAAGCAAGACTTAAGTGCCAATCCTTTTGCCATCTATAATCGTATGGTGGTAGAGCAGGAGGCGGGTTACAATGCTTATGTTGAACATGACGAGATGGCAGTGATTTCCATGAGCCCAGAGCTCTTTTTTGAGCAAAATGACCGTGAGTTGACAACGCGACCAATGAAGGGAACGACTCAGCGTGGAGTGACTGACCAAGAAGACTTGGAGCAGGCCAGTTGGTTGGAACAGGATCCCAAAAATCGCTCTGAAAATATGATGATTGTGGACCTCTTGCGCAACGATATGAACCGTATTTCTGAAGTGGGAAGTGAACATGTGGAGCGTTTGTGTCAAGTGGAGCAGTATTCGACTGTTTGGCAGATGACTTCGACTATCAAGAGTCGGTTGAGAGCAGATGTTGACCTTGTTGAAACCTTTCGCTCTCTCTTTCCTTGCGGTTCCATAACGGGAGCACCGAAAATTGCGACTATGGAGATTATCAAGGACTTGGAGCCACAACCGCGCGGAGTCTATTGTGGAACCATTGGTCTCTTGCTTCCAAATGGGCGACGAATTTTCAATGTAGCCATTCGGACCATTCAACTGCATCAAGGGAATGCCATCTATGGAGTAGGCGGAGGCATTACATGGGATAGCACATGGGAATCTGAATACCGTGAAGTTCATCAAAAGGCAGCAGTTCTCTATCGTAAACAAGCTCGCTTCCAATTAATTACAACTGGAAAAATCAGCCAGAAGAACTTGTTGTTTGAAGATCAGCATTTGGAAAGATTGAGAACAGCTAGTCGGTATTTTGCTTTTCCTTTTGACCCAGAAATTTTGAGACAAAAGATTGAAGCAGAGTGTCAGGCTTGTGATGCTAATCAAGATTACCGCTTGCGAATTTCTCTCAGCAAGTCTGGAGAGATAGAAGTCGATCGCCAAGTATTAACACCCCTTAGTACAAGCTTTTGTCAGGCCCAACTCTGCCTTCAGGAAGCCAATTTGCAACAAGCTTTTACCTACTTCAAAACGACTCACCGACCGCATTTGAACCTAGGGGAGCAAGAGATCATTTACCACAATAAGTCTGGAGAACTTCTTGAAACCTCTATCGGAAATTTGGTTCTGAAAATCGATGGGAAACTCTATACACCGCCAGTCCGACTTGGAATCTTACCAGGCATTTACCGTCAGCATTTGCTGGAAACAGGACAGATAGAAGAGAAAGTCTTGACCTTGGCAGATTTTGCCCAAGCAGAAGCTATCTATGGCTGTAATGCAGTCAGGGGCTTGTATGAGCTGTCAGTAAGGGAGAACTAAATGAAACTAATATTTTTACATGGATTAGGCCAGTCAGCGGAGAGTTGGAAGGAAGTGCAAGAGTTGCTTGTAGATTATCCTTCTGAAGCCCTAGAGTTATTTCCTTCCGGAGTTGCTACCTATCAAGAAGCTAAGGAGCGCATTTATCAGCACTTGTCAGAGGAGACAGAACCTTTTGTCCTAATCGGTTTGTCCTTAGGAGCTGCACTTGCATTAGAGCTGTCAAGTTACGATTTGCCAAATCTTCAGGCCTTGGTTTTGTCAGGCTGTCCATTGAAACTAGCTGGCAATATCCCTTTTTACATTCAGTTGCTGATATTTAAACTACTCCCCAAAAGGACATTTGAGAAACAGGGAGCAGATAAATCGCTTTTGGTTGGAGTTTCTGAGGAATTAAAAACACTTGATTTAAGAGAGATTGCAAAGAATTGTCCCTATCCAACTTTGTTAATTTGTGGTAGTCAAGATAAGCCTAATCTCAGTTCAATGAAAGCTATTCAAGAACTGATGCCAAATTCCCAGTTCCAGATTATCCCTGACGGTCCTCATGTCTTGAATAGAGCCAAACCAAAAGAGTTTGCAGCAATAACTAGAAGTTTTCTTGAATTGCTGAAATAAGTTTGATAAAACAACATTAAAAACGATATTATAATTATGGGAGAAAGAAATGAACAAACGTCTATTTTTTAAAATGAGTCTGGCTACCTTGCCAGTTTTAGCCTTGTTTTCACAGCCTGTGTTAGCGGAAGAAAACATTCATTTTTCTAGCTGTAAGGAAGCTTGGGCGAATGGATATGCGGATATTCATGAGGGAGAACCTGGTTATTCTGCCAAGTTAGACCGTGATCATGATGGTGTGGCGTGTGAATTGAAAAATGCCCCAAAAGGTGCTTTCAAAGCAAATCAATCAACTTCGGCTCAAAACAATACAAGTTCAGCAACAACAAGTGGCTGGGTTAAGCAGGATGGTGCATGGTATTACTTTGATGGAAATGGAAATCCAGTGAAAAATGCTTGGCAGGGAAGCTATTATCTGAAAGCGGATGGTAAAATGGCATAGAGCGAATGGATTTATGACTCTTCTTATCAAGCTTGGTATTATTTGAAATCAGATGGTTCTTATGCAAAAAATGCATGGCAAGGAGCTTACTACCTTAAATCAAATGGTAAGATGGCTAAAGGTGAGTGGGTCTACGATAGTAGCTACAAATCATACTACTACTTGACATCAGAAGGCAGTTACGCTCGTAACACTTGGTCAGGTAATTATTATCTCAAATCAGATGGTAAGATGGCTAAAGGTGAGTGGATATATGATAGTAACTATAAATCATATTACTACTTGACATCAGAAGGAAGTTATGCTCGTAACACCTGGGTAGGAAATTACTATCTTAAATCAAACGGTAAAATGGCTGTTAATGAACGTACACCAGATGGTTATCGTGTAGATGGTTCAGGTAAATGGGTTAAATAAGAAATTAAAAAATAGGATAATAGGTAATATCAGATGAACATGTCTTTTGTGTTGCACTTCATTTTAAAATAGGGCTTTCATAAATAGTTGTTATTTTAATATAAAAAAGATTAAGGATATGGTATACTATAAGTGTAAATCATAAGAAAAGGAGATTTTTATGAGAAGATCAAAAAAAATTTTGGTTACAAGTTTAGCAGCAACTACTTTTGTACTTGTTTCTCTTTCAGATACAATGGGGGTGTTGCCTTTCTCGCCTCAGAAAGTATCTGCTCAAGAAAAGGATTCGTCTAAAAATGGTAAGATTGTAAAAGAGAATAAAAAACCCGCGCCGAAGCCGGCACCAAAACCCGCGCCGAAGCCGGCACCAAAACCTGCGCCGAAGCCAGCACCAAAACCTGCGCCTAAGCCGGCACCAAAACCCGCTCCGAAGCCAGCACCAAAACCCGCGCCTAAGCCGGCACCAAAACCCGCGCCTAAGCCCGCACCAAAACCTGCGCCGAAGCCGGTACCAAAACCCACGCCTAAGCCAGCACCGAAACCCGCGCCGAAGCCAGTACCAAAACCCACGCCGAAGCCAGCACCGAAACCCGCGCCGAAGCCAGCACCAAAACCCTCGCCGAAGCCGGCACCAAAACCTGCGCCGAAGCCGGCACCGAAACCTAAAGAAACAACTCCTAAACAGGATAAATCAAAATCTAAAGTTCAGACTGGCTGGGTAGGAAATTACTACCTCAAATCAGATGGGAAGAGAGCTAAAAATCAATGGGTAGATGGTGGTCGTTATTATGTTGATTCTGATGGAAAAAAGGTTAAAAGTGACTGGATTTATGATAAAAAGCATGGTTCCTATTATTATCTAACAGCAGAAGGAAGCTCTGCTCGCAATAAATGGGTAGGAAATTATTACCTCAAATCAGATGGAAAGATGGCCAAGAATGAATGGGTAGATAGCGGTCGTTACTATGTTGATTCTAAAGGCAAAATGGTAAGGGGCAAATGGGTAGATGGTGGCCGTCACTATGTAGACTACGATGGTGTGCGGCAACCAAAACTAGATGGGAAGCAGTACAATGCTGCTTTAAATAAAGCGAAAAGCTATAATTCGGTTTTACATAAGTCAAAAAAAGCTCTCTATGACTCATTAACGTGGTATGGTTTTTCAAGTTCAGCAGCGCAGTATGCCATCGATCACTTGAATGCAGATTACAAAGCAAATGCCTTAATTACAGCAAGAGAATACCGAAAGAATAACCATTTATCAAAGACAGAGATTTATGAGTGGCTAACTTCTTCTTGGATTGGAAAATTTACAAAAGAAGAAGCAAACTATGCCATTCAAAAACTAGGGGATAAATAGTTATTAATTATTAGATGTAACTTTTTCATGCAAAGCTTTGCACAAATCTAACGATTTTGTTATACTATATCTGTAAGCATTTTCAATTAAAAAGGAGAAGACGATGAGTCAAAAGATTATTGGGATTGACCTTGGTGGTACATCTATCAAGTTTGCAATTTTAACTCAAGAGGGAGAAATCCAAGAAAAATGGTCTATCAAGACTAATATTTTGGATGAGGGGAGTCATATCGTTGATGATATGATTGAGTCTATTCAACATCGTTTAGACCTGCTTGGATTGGCAGCAGCGGACTTCCAAGGTATTGGAATGGGATCACCAGGTGTGGTTGACCGTGAAAAAGGGACTGTTATCGGTGCCTACAACCTCAACTGGAAAACCCTTCAACCAATCAAAGAGAAGATTGAAAAAGCCTTGGGTATTCCATTCTTCATCGATAATGATGCCAACGTAGCTGCTCTTGGTGAACGTTGGATGGGGGCTGGTGATAACCAACCAGATGTTGTCTTTATGACACTTGGTACAGGTGTTGGTGGCGGTATCGTCGCTGAAGGCAAATTGCTTCACGGCGTTGCTGGTGCAGCAGGGGAGCTTGGTCACATCACTGTTGACTTTGACCAGCCAATTGCATGTACTTGCGGTAAGAAAGGTTGCCTTGAGACAGTTGCTTCAGCAACAGGGATTGTCAACTTGACTCGTCGTTATGCCGATGAATACGAAGGCGATGCAGCTTTGAAACGCTTGATTGATAATGGAGAAGAAGTAACCGCTAAGACTGTCTTTGACCTTGCAAAAGAAGGAGACGACCTTGCTTTGATCGTTTACCGTAACTTCTCACGTTACTTGGGAATCGCTTGTGCTAACATTGGTTCAATCCTAAACCCATCAACAATTGTTATCGGTGGTGGTGTGTCAGCTGCAGGAGAATTCCTTCTACAAGGTGTTCAAAAAGTCTACGATGAAAATACTTTCCCACAAGTACGCACATCAACAAAATTAGCTCTTGCAACTCTAGGAAATGACGCTGGAGTCATTGGAGCAGCATCACTTGTATTGCAATAAGATAGAAAAAGGAGAAAATTGCTTTCCAGAAGCGAGTGATTTTCCTCCTTTCTTTTTTTATGCTATACTAGTTAGGACAATAAATGAGGTGAGAGTAAATGACAAAAGCAGATACGATTTTTAAAGAAAATATTGAACGAATCCTCAAAGACGGTGTCTTTTCTGAGCAGGCCCGTCCTAAGTACAAGGATGGGACAGTTGCCAATTCCAAGTATGTAACGGGTGCATTTGCCGAGTATGACTTGGCAAAGGGGGAATTCCCCATCACAACCTTGCGTCCTATTGCCATCAAATCCGCCATCAAGGAAGTGCTCTGGATCTACCAAGACCAGTCTAATAGCTTAGAAGTGCTAAATAGCAAGTACAATGTTCACTACTGGAATGACTGGGAAGTGGGAGATACAGGAACTATTGGTGAGCGCTATGGTGCTGTTGTTAAGAAACACGACATCATCAATAAGCTTCTCAAACAGTTGGAAGCCAATCCTTGGAACCGTCGCAATATCATTTCGCTCTGGGATTACCAAGCTTTCGAAGAAACAGATGGGCTGCTCCCATGCGCCTTTCAGACTATGTTTGATGTCCGCCGTGTAGATGGAGAAATCTATCTGGATGCGACCTTGACCCAGCGTTCGAATGACATGCTAGTGGCCCACCACATCAACGCTATGCAGTATGTGGCTCTTCAAATGATGATTGCCAAACATTTTGGCTGGAAGGTTGGTAAGTTCTTCTACTTTATCAACAACCTCCATATCTATGACAATCAATTTGAACAAGCTCAGGAATTGCTCCGTCGGGAGCCATCAAACTGCCAACCACGTTTGGTCTTGAATGTACCAGATAAGACCAATTTCTTTGATATCAAAGCAGAAGATTTTGAGTTGGTGGATTATGACCCTGTTAAGCCGCAGTTGAAGTTTGACCTAGCTATTTAAAAGAATAGAAAAAGAAGTTGAGAAAATAAATCCCAACTTCTTTTATTTCTTAACGTGATACGCGGCGACGAGCTGCTTTTTTACGGTTTTCTTCGATGAAAGCTGCTTTTTGCTCCTCTGGTTCGATCACTTTCTTTTTAAATGCGTATACTGCACCTGCGACTGCAGCGACAGTTCCTGCGACACCTGTTACAAGACCTTTAGCGAATCCTTTAGCCATGAGTCTTCCTCCTTTATATTCTCAATCAGCCAGCCTCCTTAAGAGGTCACATTTTTCTGACTGACCTTTTTGTGTTATAATAATAGTAACGAAAAAATGGGAATTTTTCAAGGAAAAAAGATGAAAACAAAAATAATTGTGATTGTTGGACCGACTGCAGTTGGAAAGACAGCTCTAGCCATTGAAGTTGCAAAGCGTTTTAATGGCGAAGTTGTTAGTGGCGATAGTCAGCAGGTTTACCGAGGTCTAGATATTGGGACGGCTAAGGCTAGTCCAGAAGAGCAGGCAGCTGTTCCCCATCATTTAATCGATGTTAGAGAGGTAACCGAGTCTTACTCGGCTTTTGATTTTGTTTCAGAAGCTAAGATGGCTATTGAAGATATTCACAGTCGTAGCAAGCTAGCCATTATCGCTGGTGGGACTGGACTGTATATCCAGAGCTTGTTAGAAGGCTACCATTTAGGTGGGGAGACTCCCCATGAGGAAATTTTGGCCTATCGGGCTAGTTTAGAGCCCTATACAGATGAGGAACTAGCCTATCTTGTGGAGCAAGCTGGCCTTGAGATTCCCCAGTTTAATCGTCGTCGTGCTATGCGTGCCTTGGAAATTGCCCATTTTGGTCAGGATTTGGAAAATCAAGAGACCTTGTATGAACCATTGATTATCTGCTTAGATGATGAACGCAGTCAATTATATGAACGAATCAATCATCGAGTGGATTTGATGTTTGAGGCTGGGCTTTTGGATGAGGCCAAGCGGTTGTTTGACCACTATCCAGATGTGCAGGCTGCTAAAGGAATTGGCTATAAGGAACTCTTTCCGTATTTCCGTGGAGAGCAGACCTTGGAGGAAGTTAGTGAGAGTCTCAAACAGGCGACCCGTCGTTTTGCCAAGCGTCAGCTGACCTGGTTCCGTAATCGCATGCAGGTCACTTTTTATCAGATAGGAGAGCCTGGCGTGGAGGACCGCATTTTAAGCCAGATAGAGGAGTTTTTAGATGATTGAAACGGAGAAAAAAGAGGAACGAGTCCTGCTGATTGGAGTTGAACTCCAGGGCATGGATAATTTTGACCTCTCCATGGAAGAATTGGCCAGTCTAGCTAAGACTGCTGGAGCTGTCGTAGTTGATACTTACAGACAAAAACGTGAAAAGTATGATTCTAAGACCTTTGTTGGCTCTGGTAAGTTAGAAGAGATTGCGCTCATGGTAGATGCAGAAGAAATCACCACTGTCATTGTCAATAACCGTTTAACTCCACGGCAAAATGTCAATTTAGAAGAGGTTCTGGGTGTCAAGGTCATTGACCGTATGCAGTTGATTTTGGATATCTTTGCCATGCGGGCTCGAAGTCATGAAGGGAAACTTCAAGTTCATCTTGCCCAGCTCAAGTACCTCTTGCCCCGCTTGGTTGGTCAGGGGATTATGCTCAGTCGTCAGGCAGGGGGAATTGGTTCCCGTGGACCTGGTGAAAGCCAGCTGGAGCTGAACCGTCGTAGCGTTCGCAACCAAATCACGGATATCGAGCGCCAGCTCAAGGTGGTTGAGAAAAATCGGGCGACTGTCAGAGAAAAACGTTTGGAGTCAAGCACCTTCAAGATTGGTTTGATTGGTTACACCAATGCTGGGAAGTCAACCATCATGAACACCTTGACCAGTAAGACCCAGTATGAAGCAGACGAGCTCTTTGCGACTCTGGATGCGACGACCAAGAGTATCCATCTGGGAGGCAATCTTCAAGTAACTTTGACAGATACCGTGGGTTTTATCCAAGATTTGCCGACAGAGTTGGTGTCCAGTTTCAAGTCGACCTTGGAAGAAAGCAAGCATGTGGACCTTCTGGTTCATGTTATCGATGCCAGCAATCCTTACCACGAGGAGCATGAAAAAACAGTTCTATCCATCATGAAAGATCTGGACATGGAAGATATTCCTCGTCTGACCCTTTATAATAAAGCGGATTTGGTGGAGGATTTTACGCCGACCCAAACTCCATATGCCCTCATTTCTGCCAAGTCTGAGGATAGTCGTGAGAATTTGCAGGTACTATTTTTAGAGAAAATCAAGGATATTTTTGAATCTTTTACCCTGCGCGTGCCTTTTTCTAAGTCCTATAAGATTCATGATTTAGAAAGTGTTGCGATTCTGGAAGAACGTGACTATCAAGATGACGGAGAAATCATTACAGGCTACATTTCCGAGAAAAACAAATGGAGGTTAGAAGAATTTTATGACTGATATCAAAACCTTAGCTCTAAAATATGGGGGCTATACAAGTCTGGATAAGGTCTATCTGGACCAACTTCTAGCTGGTAGAACAGAGCAGGAGCAGTTGGCACTGATTACTCCTCCTCCCAGCGTGGTCAATGCTTACTTTGCAGAACTCTACCAGAAAAAGAGTCCTGAAGCAGCGACGGATTATTTTGCGGAACTCAGTCAGGAACTGAATCTTTACAATACTGAGCCGAGTTTCAACCTAGAAAATAAGCCTTTTATTCGGCTTAATCTGTCTGGTAAATCCTTTGGTTTTTGTTATGAGAGTGAGGGTCTGGGTCGAATTTTCTCTGAAAATAAAGAGGTTATTTCAGAAGACTTGCTCTTTGAAATTGCGCAAATTTTCCCTCATCAGCTAGTCTTTGAGG
This sequence comes from Streptococcus sp. HMSC063B03, assembly GCF_001836965.1. Lineage (GTDB taxonomy): Bacteria > Bacillota > Bacilli > Lactobacillales > Streptococcaceae > Streptococcus > Streptococcus pneumoniae_F. The sequence goes on from NZ_KV831045.1 coordinate 73,348, forward strand.
AGTCTGGCAAGATTTACATGAAGGCTGTCGAGGACGAGGAAGTTGTTAGCGTGGAAAAACTTACAGCTTTGACAGATTTGGAAAGCTTGGCTGACGGTCGTAAGCGTCTCAAAGGCTACAGCCAAGAGGAGTTATTACAAGAAGCCACAGCTTTTTCTGGCAAGCGCTATTTCCGATCGGAAAACCGCACAGCCATGTTATATATTGATTAATTAGAAAGTATCGAATGGATATTCAATTTTTAGGAACGGGGGCAGGTCAGCCCTCTAAAGCCCGCAATGTTTCAAGTCTCGCTCTGAAACTCTTGGACGAGATTAACGAAGTCTGGCTCTTTGACTGTGGAGAAGGTACGCAAAATCGCATTCTTGAAACGACAATTCGACCACGTAAGGTCAGCAAAATCTTTATTACCCACCTACATGGAGACCACATCTTTGGCTTGCCAGGTTTCCTTTCTAGCCGTGCCTTTCAGGCCAATGAAGAGCAGACAGATTTGGAAATCTATGGACCGCAAGGAATCAAGTCCTTTGTCTTAACCAGTCTTCGTGTGTCAGGTTCGCGCCTGCCTTACCGTATTCATTTTCATGAGTTTGACCAAGATTCTTTAGGGAAAATCCTTGAAACCGATAAATTTACGGTGTATGCAGAGGAGCTGGACCACACTATTTTCTGTGTTGGCTATCGTGTCATGCAAAAGGACCTAGAAGGTACCTTAGATGCTGAAAAGCTCAAGGCTGCTGGTGTCCCATTTGGCCCACTTTTTGGGAAAATCAAAAACGGTCAGGACGTAGTTCTCGAAGATGGGACTGAAATCAAGGCAGCAGACTATATCTCAGCTCCCCGTCCAGGTAAAATTATCACTATTTTAGGAGACACTCGAAAAACGGATGCCAGTGTGCGGCTGGCTGTCAATGCCGATGTCCTAGTTCATGAGTCCACTTATGGCAAGGGTGATGAAAAAATTGCTCGTAACCATGGCCACTCTACTAACATGCAAGCTGCACAAGTAGCGGTAGAAGCAGGTGCTAAACGACTATTGCTCAACCATATCAGTGCCCGTTTCCTCTCAAAAGATATCAGCAAGCTCAAAAAAGACGCTACTAGTGTCTTTGAAAATGTTCATGTGGTCAAAGACTTAGAAGAAGTGGAAATCTAAAAGATTGAGAAAGGATAAGTATGCGTACTATTCTCATTACCGGAGCAAGCGGTGGTCTAGCACAAGAGATGGTCAAACTCCTGCCAAATGACCAACTCATCTTGCTTGGTCGAAATAAGGAAAAATTAGCCCAACTCTACGGAAACCATCCCCATGCAGAATTGATTGAAATCGATATTACCGATGATTCAGCCTTAGAAACTATGGTAGCAGACCTCTATCTCCGTTATGGCAAGATTGATGTTTTGATAAACAACGCTGGTTACGGGATCTTTGAGGAATTTGACCAGATTTCCGACCAAGATATTCACCAGATGTTTGAGGTCAATACCTTTGCCCTGATGAATCTATCTCGTCGCCTTGCGGCCCGTATGAAGGAAAGTCGAAAAGGCCATATCATCAATATTGTTAGCATGGCAGGTTTGATCGCTACTAGCAAGTCTAGTCTCTACTCTGCTACCAAGTTTGCGGCCATTGGTTTTTCAAATGCCTTACGCCTCGAACTGATGCCTTATGGTATTTACGTAACGACTGTCAATCCAGGACCAATCCGCACAGGATTTTTCGACCAAGCCGACCCAGATGGAAGCTATCTCAAGTCGGTTGAACGCTTCCTGTTGAAACCAGATGCAGTGGCTAAAAAGATTGTCAAGATTATAGGAAAAAACAAACGAGAACTCAATCTCCCGATGTTGTTGAACCTAGCCCATAAGTTTTATACTCTTTTTCCAAAGCTAGCTGATAAGCTGGCAGGGGAAACTTTTAATTATAAATAGTAGAAGTTCCTTTTAAAGGGACTTTTTTACTTCTTTTAATTTAAAGGTTAATAAGTATTTTTTCTTTTAAAACTACATTCAGTTTTTTTAAAATTCTTCTACAAATTTTAGAAAAAACAATCAAAAATATTATTTTATATGCTAGAGTATTGAAAATTCCTATATTATTTAATAAAATAAGGGTAAAAGACTATTAAAAGTATGCGCTTACATAAAAATGAAAGCGATTACTAAAAGGAGGATTTTATGGAAAAAAGCCATTGGAATCGGAAAAGAGTCTATAGCATTCGTAAATTTGCTGTAGGAGCTTGCTCAGTAATGATTGGAACTTGTGCAGTTCTATTCGCAGGAAATATAGCTGGAGAATCTGTAGTTAATGCGGATGAAACACCTATTACTCGTACTGCTGAGAAACCTAAAGAGGAAAAACCGATAGTAGAAGAAAAGGTTGATCAAGCTTTGGAAACTAAAAATATAGTTGAAAGTACAGCACAAAAACAACCTAGTGCCACTGAGTCTATTTCATCTGAGAAGAAAGAAGATGAAGCAGTGACTCCAAAAGAGGAAAAAGCATCTTCAAAATCTGAAGAAAAAGCTCCAAAGATAGAATCACAAGCTTCAAGTCAAGAAAAACCGCTCAAGGAAGATGTTAAAGCTGTGACAAATGAAGAAGTCAACCAAATGATTGAAGACAGAAAAGTGAATTTTAACCAAAATTGGCACTTTAAACTCAATGCAAATTCTAAGGAAGCCATTAAACCGGATGCAGATGTATCTACGTGGAAAAAATTAGATTTACCGCATGACTGGAGTATCTTTAATGATTTTGATCATGAATCTCCTGCACAAAATGAAGGTGGACAGCTTAACGGTGGGGAAGCTTGGTATCGCAAGACTTTCAAACTAGATGAAAAAGATCTCAAGAAAAATGTTCGCCTCACTTTTGATGGCGTCTACATGGATTCTCAAGTTTATGTCAATGGTCAGTTAGTGGGTCATTACCCAAATGGTTATAACCAATTTTCATATGACATCACTAACTATTTGAACAAAGATGGACGTGAGAATGTAATTGCTGTTCATGCAGTCAACAAACAACCAAGCAGCCGTTGGTATTCAGGTAGCGGTATTTACCGTGATGTGACTTTACAAGTGACAGATAAAGTTCATGTTGAGAAAAATGGGACAACCATCTTAACACCAAAACTTGAACAACAGCAACACGGCAAGGTTGAAACTCATGTGACCAGCAAAATTATCAATACGGACGACAAAGACCATCAACTTGTAGCAGAATATCAAATCGTTGAACGTGGTGGTCAGGCTGTGACAGGTCTAGTACGTACAGAGAGCCGTACCTTGAAAGCACATGAAGTAACTAGTCTTGATGCGATTTTAGAAGTTGAAAGACCAAAACTCTGGACGGTTTTAAATGACAAACCGGCCTTGTATGAATTAGTTACACGTGTTTACCGGGACGGTCAATTAGTTGATGCTAAGAAAGATCTGTTTGGTTACCGATATTATAACTGGACTCCAAATGAGGGCTTCTCTTTGAATGGTGAACGCATTAAATTCCATGGAGTTTCCTTGCACCATGACCACGGAGCGCTTGGAGCAGAAGAAAACTACAAGGCTGAGTACCGTAGACTGAAACAGATGAAGGAAATGGGGGTGAATTCGATTCGTACGACTCACAACCCAGCAAGTCCTCAGACTTTACAGATTGCAGCTGAACTTGGCTTACTTGTTCAAGAAGAGGCCTTTGATACTTGGTATGGTGGAAAGAAACCTTATGACTACGGACGTTTCTTTGAAAAAGATGCTACCCATCCTGAGGCTAAAAAAGGTGAAAAATGGTCCGACTACGATTTACGTACTATGGTAGAGAGAGACAAAAATAATCCTGCTGTTTTTATGTGGTCAATCGGAAATGAAATCGGTGAAGCAAATGGGGATCCTCATTCTCTAGCGACTGTTAAACGTCTAGTCAAAGTTATCAAGGATGTTGATAAAACTCGTTATGTTACCATGGGAGCAGATAAGTTCCGTTTCGGTAATGGTAGCGGTGGGCATGAAAAAATTGCTGATGAACTCGATGCTGTTGGATTTAACTACTCTGAAGATAATTACAAAGCCCTTAGAGCTAAGCATCCAAACTGGTTGATTTATGGGTCAGAAACATCTTCAGCAACGCGTACAAGAGGAAGTTACTTCCACCCAGAGCGTGAGTGGGTACAAAGTAATCAGTCATGGCGTAACTATGAACAGTCAGATTATGGAAATGACCGTGTTGGTTGGGGTAAAACGGCAACTGCTTCATGGACATTTGACCGTGACAATGCTGGCTATGCTGGTCAATTCATTTGGACAGGTACGGACTATATCGGTGAACCAACTCCATGGCACAACCAAAACAACACGCCAGTTAAAAGCTCTTACTTTGGTATAGTAGATACTGCAGGTATTCCAAAAAATGATTTTTATCTTTACCAAAGTCAATGGGTTTCTGCCAAGAAAAAACCAATGGTTCACCTTCTTCCTCACTGGAACTGGGAAAACAAAGAGTTGATAGACAATGTAGCAGACGCGGAAAATAAAATCCCTGTACGTGCTTATTCTAATGCTGCAAGTGTAGAATTGTTCTTGAATGGAAAATCTCTCGGTCTTAAGACTTTCAACAAAAAACAAACTAGCGATGGACGAACTTACCAAGAAGGTGCTAATGCTAATGAACTTTATCTTGAATGGAAAGTTGCTTATCAACCAGGTACCTTGGAAGCAATTGCTCGTGATGAAGCTGGTAAAGAAATTGCACGTGACAAGATTACGACTGCTGGTAAGCCAGCGGCTGTTCGTCTTATCAAAGAAGATCATGCAATCGCAGCAGATGGAAAAGACTTGACATATATCTACTATGAAATTGTTGACAGTCAAGGGAATGTAGTACCAACTGCCAATAATCTGGTTCGCTTCCAATTGCACGGACAAGGCCAACTTGTCGGTGTCGATAACGGGGAACAAGCCAGCCGTGAACGCTATAAGGCGCAAGCAGATGGTTCTTGGATTCGTAAAGCATTTAATGGTAAAGGTGTTGCCATTGTCAAATCAACTGAACAAGCAGGTAAATTCACACTGACAGCCCATTCAGATCTCTTGAAATCTAGTCAAGTAACTGTCTTTACTGGTAAAAAAGAAGGACAAGAAAAAACTGTTTTAGGGACAGAAGTAGCAAGAGTTCGTACATTAATTGGTAAAGATCCAAAAATGCCGAAAACAGTAGGTTTTGTATACAGCGATGGTAGTCGTGAAAAACTTCCAGTAACTTGGTCTCAAGTCGATGTTAGTCAAGCAGGAGTTGTGACTGCTAAAGGTACAGCAAATGGACGTGAGGTAGAGGCTCGTGTTGAGGTTCTAGCAATTGCGAAAGAATTACCAACAGTTAAACGTGTTGCTCCAGGAGCAGATTTGAACACTGTAGATAAATATGTGTCAATACTTGTAACCGATGGAAGTGTACAAGAGTACGAAGTAGATAGCTGGGAGATTGCGGAAGCAGATAAAGCCAAACTTTCAGTAGCAGGATCACGTATTCAAATGACTGGTCAGTTAGCTGGAGAAACTATTCATGCAACCCTTGTGGTAGAAGAAGGAAAAGTTGCAGCACCTGTAGTGCCAACTGTTACTGTTGGTGGTGAGGCAGTAACAGGGCTTACTAGTCAACAACCAATGCAATACCGCACTCTTGCTTATGGTGCCCAATTGCCAGAAGTCATAGCAAGTGCTGAAAATGCTGATGTTACAGTTCTTCAAGCAAGCGCAGCAAACGGCATGCGTGCGAGCATCTTTGTTCAGTCTAAAGATGGTGGCCCTCTTCAAACCTATGCAATTCAATTCCTAGAAGAAGCACCAAAAATTGCTCACTTGAGCTTGCAAGTGGAACAAGCTGACGGTCTCAAAGAAGACCAAACAGTCAACTTGTCGGTTCGAGCTCATTATCAAGATGGAACGCAAGCTGTATTACCAGCTGATAAGGTGAGCTTCTCTACAAGTGGTGAAGGGGAAGTTGCAGTCCGAAAAGGAATGCTTGAGTTGCATAAACCAGGAGCACTTACTCTGAAAGCTGAATATGAGGGTGCTACAGGTCAAATCAATCTCACTATACAAGCCAATACTGAGAAGAAGATTGCGCAATCCATCCGTCCTGTAAATGTAGTGACAGATTTACACCAAGAACCTACTCTTCCATCAACAGTAACAGTTGAGTATGACAAAGGTTTCCCTAAAGCTCACAAAGTCACTTGGCAAGCTATTCCGAAAGAAAAACTAGACCACTATCAAAGCTTTGAAGTGTTAGGTAAAGTTGAAGGCATTGACCTTGAAGCGCGTGCTAAAGTATCTGTAGAAGGCATCGTTTCAGTTGAAGAAGTTAGTGTGACAACTCCAATCGCAGAAGCACCACAATTACCAGAAAGCGTTCGTACATATGATTCAAATGGTCACGTTTCATCAGCTAAGGTTGCATGGGATGCGATTCGTCCAGAGCAATACGCTAAGGAAGGTGTCTTTACAGTTAATGGTCGCTTAGAAGGTACTCAATTAACAACTAAACTTCATGTTCGCGTATCTGCTCAAACTGAGCAAGGTGCAAACATTTCTGACCAATGGACCGGTTCAGAATTGCCACTTGCCTTTGCTTCAGATTCAAATCCAACCGACCCTGTTTCAAATGTCAACGATAAATTGATTTCCTTTAATGACCGACCAGCCAATCGTTGGACAAACTGGAATCGTAGTAATCCAGAAGCTTCAGTCGGTGTTCTGTTCGGAGATTCCGGTATCTTGAGCAAACGCTCCGTTGATAATCTAAGTGTCGGATTCCACGAAGACCATGGAGTCGGTGCACCGAAATCTTATGTGATAGAGTATTATGTTGGTAAGACTGTTCCAACAGCTCCTAAGAATCCTAGCTTTGTCGGTAATGAAAACCATGTCTTTAATGATCCTGCTAATTGGAAACAAGTGACTAATCTAAAAGCTCCAGAACAACTCAAGGCTGGAGAAATGAATCACTTTAGCTTTGATAAAGTTGAAACTTATGCTGTTCGCATTCGCATGGTTAAAGCAGATAATAAGCGTGGAACGTCTATCACAGAAGTACAAATCTTTGCGAAACAAGTTGCGGCAGCCAAACAAGGACAAACAAGAATCCAAGTTGACGGCAAAGACTTAGCAAACTTCAACCCTGATTTGACAGACTACTACCTTGAGTCTGTAGATGGAAAAGTTCCCGCAGTCACAGCAAGTGTTAGCAACAATGGTCTCGCTACCGTCGTTCCAAGTGTTCGTGAAGGTGAGCCAGTTCGTGTCATCGCGAAAGCTGAAAATGGCGACATCTTAGGAGAATACCGTCTGCACTTCACTAAGGATAAAGACTTACTTTCTCGTAAACCAGTTGCTGCGGTTAAACAAGCTCGCTTGTTGCAACTAGGTCAAGCACTTGAATTGCCGACTAAGGTTCCGGTTTACTTTACAGGTAAAGACGGTTACGAAACAAAAGACCTGACAGTTGAATGGGAAGAAGTTCCAGCAGAAAATCTGACAAAAGCAGGTCAATTTACTGTTCGAGGTCGTGTCCTTGGTAGCAATCTTACTGCTGAGTTCACTGTACGAGTGACAGACAAACTTGGTGAGGCTCTTTCAGATAACCCTAACTATGATGAAAACAGTAATCAGGCCTTTGCTTCAGCAACTAATGATATTGACGACAGTTCTCATGACCGGGTTGACTATATCAATGATAGAGATCACTCTGAAAATCGTCGTTGGACAAACTGGTCTAAAACGCCATCTTCTAATCCAGAAGTATCAGCAGGTGTGATCTTCCGTGAAAATGGTAAGATTGTAGAGCGGACTGTTGCGCAAGCCAAACTTCACTTCTTTGCAGATAGTGGTACAGATGCACCATCTAAACTTGTTTTAGAGCGCTATGTCGGTCCAGACTTTGCAGTGCCAACCTACTATTCAAACTACCAAGCTTATGAATCAGGACATCCATTCAACAACCCAGAAAATTGGGAAGCTGTTCCTTATCGTGCGGATAAAGACATTGAAGCTGGTGATGAAATCAACGTAACATTTAAAGCTGTTAAAGCCAAAGCCATGAGATGGCGTATGGAGCGTAAAGCAGATAAGAGCGGTGTTGCGATGATTGAGATGACCTTCCTTGCACCAAGCGAATTTCCTCAAGAAAGCACTCAATCGAAGATTCTTGTAGATGGAAAAGAACTCCCTGATTTCGCTGAAAATCGTCAAGATTATCAAATTACCTATAAAGGTCAACGTCCAAAAGTTTCAGTTGAAGAAAACAATCAAGTAGCTTCAACTGTGGTAGATAGTGGCGATGATAGTCTTCCAGTACTTGTTCGTCTTGTTTCAGAAAATGGAAAACAAGTCAAGGAATACCGTATCCAGTTGACTAAGGAAAAACCAGTTTCTGAGAAGACAGTTGCTGCTGTACAAGAAGAACTTCCAAAACTTGAATTTGTTGAAAACGATTTGGCCTACAAGACAGTTGAGAAAAAGGATTCTACGCTGTATCTAGGTGAAACTCGTGTAGAACAAGAAGGAAAAGTTGGTAAGGAACGTATCTTTACAGCAATTAATTCTGATGGAAGTAAGGCAGAAAAACTCCATGAAGTGGTAGAGGCACCGACAGACCGCATCGTCTTGGTTGGAACGAAACCAGGCACCTCTCTTCCAGAAGACGAATTGAAAAATCTTGTTCGGAATCGCCCAGAGCTTGTAGTCGAAGAAGAAACCATTGACTTCAAGGTTCAGGAGCGTAAGTCTGATAAGTTGTATCTAGGTGAAACCCGTGTCCTCCAAGAAGGAAAACAAGGTGTCCGTGTTCGCTTGATTGAAGTAGAAAATGGAAAACGTCAACTTAAAGAAACTTACGATAAAGTTGCTGCACAAGATCGTATCGTGGAAGTTGGAACCAAACCAGGCACCTCTCTTCCAGAAGACGAAGTGAAGAATCTTGTGCTTAACAGACCAGAACTTGTAATTGAAGAAGAAATAATCGATTTCAAGGTTCAGGAACAAAAGAATGACAAACTTCCAGTAGGTCAAACTCGTGTCCTCCAAGAAGGTCGAAAAGGTATCCGTGTTCACTTGATTGAGGTTGAAAATGGTAAGCGAACTGAAAAGGATAGCTATGATAAAGTTATGGCTCAGGATCGCATTATAGAAGTCGGTACAGCTGGCGAAACAACCAAACCAGTAGCTCAAGAAGCTAAAAAACCACAAGTGTCAGAAAAAGCAGATACAAAACCAATCGCTTCAAGTAAATCTAGTCAAATTAACAAAGCCCAGTTACCAAATACAGGAAGTGCGACAAGCCAAGCAGCAGTAGCAGCAGGCTTAGCTCTTCTTGGTTTGAGTGCAGGATTAGTAGCCACTAAAGGTAAAAAAGAAGACTAGAAATTTTGATACTTTCGTTATCATTAAAGACTAGTGAGAAGCTCTTGTCTTAGATAGAAGATAAATCCCTTAGAATATAAGTTTCTAAGGGATTTTCTTTGTATAAAATTGTATAGTGTTATTATCTACCTTATTTTGTAGAGAAAGCAAAAATCCCTAGAAAATGTTTAGGGATTCAATTATTTCATTAAGAACAATTCAACAATCATCTCGATATACATGACAAGGGTTAATAAGAATCCTGCACGCCAGAAAAATTTGATGAATTTAGGATAGTAAAAGCTACGTTTTTTCAAAAGGAAGAAAAAAACGAGAATAATGGCTAGGAGAGAGAGGGCTAGGCCTAGTCTAGGGAGGAAATTATGGGTAAAGGTTTTAGCTGTAATCAAGTAATACTCAAATACCAAGACTGGAAAAGCCAAATCCGCAAAGTTTCGTCCTAGTTTTTTTAATCTAAAAAGTTTGGTTATGATAATGCAGACTACTAAGGTCAGTATCAATAATAAAATAGATGCTAATTTCATTAAAATCATATCCATATTGTATCATAAAAAATCGCTAATGGAAACGAGAAACAGAGGAATTTATAGGAAAGTCAGGCTTTTGAGATTGTGGTTGTTTTTTGTTATAATGAAAGTTATGAAATCTTATAACACCTTGAATGATTATTATCGAAAACTCTTTGGAGAAAAGACCTTTAAAGTCCCTATTGATGCGGGATTTGACTGTCCCAATCGTGATGGAACTGTGGCTCATGGGGGCTGTACTTTTTGTACGGTTTCCGGTTCTGGAGATGCCATTGTGGCACCAGATGCGCCTATTCGTGAGCAATTTTATAAGGAAATTGACTTTATGCACCGCAAGTGGCCAGATGTTCAGAAGTATCTGGTTTATTTTCAGAATTTTACCAATACCCATGAAAAGGTGGAAATCATTCGGGAACGCTATGAGCAGGCCATCAATGAGCCAGGTGTAGTAGGAATCAATATCGGAACACGGCCAGACTGTTTACCAGACGAAACCATTGAATATTTGGCTGAGTTATCGGAGCGCATGCATGTGACGGTAGAATTGGGCTTGCAGACTACTTATGAAACAACCTCTGATCTGATTAACCGTGCCCATTCTTATGAATTGTACGTGGAAACGGTCAAGCGTTTGAGAAAGTATCCCAAGATTGAGATTGTTTCTCATTTGATCAATGGCTTGCCTGGTGAAACCCATGAGATGATGATTGAAAATGTCCGCCGCTGTGTTACGGATAACGATATTCAAGGGATTAAACTGCACTTGCTTCACCTCATGACAAATACACGTATGCAACGGGATTACCATGAGGGACGCTTACAACTGATGAGTCAGGCCGAATATGTTAAGGTCATCTGTGACCAACTGGAAATCATTCCCAAACATATTGTCATCCATCGAATCACGGGAGATGCACCTAGAGATATGCTGATTGGGCCGATGTGGAGCCTCAATAAATGGGAAGTTCTAAATGCTATTGAAACTGAAATGAGACGTCGTGGAAGCGTTCAAGGATGCAAGGTTGTAAAACAGGAGTTTGAAAATGAAAAGACCACTTGAGATGGCACATGACTTTTTGGCTGAGGTAGTAACTCAGGACGATATCGTAGTGGATGCGACCATGGGAAATGGTCATGACACGCTTTTTCTAGCCAAGCTAGCTAAGCAAGTCTATGCTTTTGATATTCAGGAGCAAGCCTTGGAAAAGACGCAAGAGCGTTTGAACCAAGCTGGCCTGACAAATGCCCAGTTAATCTTGCAAGGCCATGAGACACTGGACCAGTTTGTGACAGAAGCCAAGGCAGGGATTTTTAATCTGGGCTATCTGCCATCAGCTGATAAGTCTGTCATCACCCGACCTCATACAACAATTGAAGCATTAGAAAAGCTGTGTGGTTTACTTGTCAAAGGGGGACGAATTGCTATTATGATCTACTATGGTCATGAAGGAGGCGACCTCGAGAGGGATGCTGTCTTGGAGTTTGTTAGCCAGTTGCATCAACAAGTGTATACAGCTGCCATTTACCGAACTTTAAACCAAGTCAACAACCCACCATTTTTAGTGATGATTGAAAAATTAGAGAGATATAGACATGGATAAACAATACCTACGTGAAAAGCTGGATGCTATGCGCCAGAATTTTGTTGAATCAACCCACCACGAACGAGCAGTGGGAGTACTAGACCAAGCGCATATGAGCAAAAAAATGCTTAAAATCAAGAAAAAGTTAGTTGCTCTTGAAATGGAACGGTGCCAGAGAAAAATTGAGCACAAGGATTGTTCCAAGATTGACCAAAAAATCAAAGAGCAGAAGGAGATATTTGAATCCTGTTGTAAAAAAGATTAAGGAGGAAGAGCGTGGAATTACTGATTTACCTCATCCTATTTTTACTGGTCTTGATTGTCTCGAGTACAACCAATAAACTCCTGCCCTTTTTGCCTCTCCCTTTGGTGCAAATTCTTTTGGGAATTGTGATTGGTCTCTTTTTACCCAATACTGATTTTCACCTCAATACGGAGTTATTTTTGGCCCTAGTTATCGGTCCCTTACTTTTCCGAGAGTCGGAAGAAGCGGATATTACGGCTATTTTAAAACACTGGCGAATCATTGTTTATCTCATATTTCCAGTGATTTTTATCTCGACCCTGAGTTTGGGTGGCTTGGCTCATCTTCTTTGGCTCAGCCTTCCCTTGGCAGCTTGTTTGGCTGTTGGGGCTGCGCTTGGGCCTACGGACTTGGTGGCCTTTGCCTCTCTTTCGGAGCGCTTTAGCTTTCCTAAGCGCGTATCCAATATCCTCAAAGGTGAAGGACTCTTGAATGATGCTTCTGGCTTGGTGGCCTTTCAGGTGGCCTTGGCCGCTTGGACAACAGGAGCCTTTTCCCTTGGGCAAGCAGGTAGTTCGCTCATCTTTTCAATTCTAGGCGGTTTTTTGATTGGCTTTTTAACAGCCATGACCAATCGCTTCCTCCATACTTTCTTGCTAAGTGTACGTGCAACGGATATAGCCAGTGAGCTCCTTCTGGAATTGAGTTTGCCTCTGGTGACCTTCTTCCTGGCAGAAGAAGTCCACGTTTCAGGGATTATTGCCGTTGTAGTTGCTGGGATTTTAAAGGCAAGCCGTTTTAAGAAAATTACGCTCCTCGAAGCCCAAGTGGATACGGTGACCGAGACGGTATGGCATACAGTGAACTTTATGCTGAACGGTTCTGTCTTTGTGATTTTAGGGATGGAGTTGGAAATGATAGCAGAGCCTATCTTGACCAATCCAATCTATAATCCCTTACTTTTATTGGTATCTCTTATAGCCCTGACCTTTCTCCTCTTTGCTATTCGTTTTGTCATGATCTATGGCTACTATGCCTATAGGACTAGACGTCTCAAGAAAAAGCTAAATAAGTATATGAAGGACATGCTTCTTTTGACCTTCTCAGGTGTCAAGGGAACGGTGTCGATTGCTACGATCCTTCTGATACCAAGTGATTTAGAACAGAAGTATCCCCTATTACTTTTCCTTGTCGCAGGTGTGACGCTGGTAAGCTTTTTAACCGGTCTCTTGGTCTTGCCTCATCTTTCTGATGAACAGGAAGAAAGCAAGGATTATCTCATGCATATCGCTATTTTGAATGAAGTAACGCTAGAGTTGGAAAAAGAGTTGGAAGACACCAAAAATAAACTTCCCCTCTATGCAGCCATTGACAATTACCATGGACGTATTGAAAATCTCATACTGAGTCAAGAAAATAAGGGGGCTCAAGAGGACTGGGAGGCCTTGAAACTTCTCATCCTCAGTATTGAAAGTGATGGTTTGGAACAGGCTTACGAAGAGGAAAAGATGAGTGAGCGTGCCTATCGAGTCTACCAACGCTATTTGAAAAGCATGGAACAAAGTATCAATCGCAAGTTTGCTTCACGATTGACCTATTATTTCCTTGTTTCCTTGCGGATTTTACGTTTTCTCCTTCACGAAGTCTTTACCTTAGGTAAGACCTTCCGCAGTTGGAAAAATGAAGAATCACAGAAACTCAGAGCCCTTGACTATGACCAAATTGCAGAGCTCTATCTAGAAAATACAGAGATGATTATCGAAAGTTTGGAGAACCTAAAAGGGGTTTATAAGAGTTCTTTGATCAGCTTCATGCAGGATTCTCGTCTCCGAGAAACAGCTATTATCACCAGTGGTGCCTTTGTCGAACGGGTTATCAATCGTGTCAAACCCAACAATATCGATGAAATGCTGAGAGGCTATTATCTGGAGCGCAAGTTGATTTTCGAATATGAAGAAAAACGATTGATTACGACCAAGTATGCCAAGAAGTTACGACAAAATGTGAATAACTTAGAGAACTATTCCTTGAAGGAAGCTGCCAATACCCTGCCTTATGATATGGTGGAATTGGTAAGAAGAAATTAGTTAATGCTCTTCGAAAATCTCTTCAAACTACGTCAGCGTCGCCTTACCGTAGGTATGGTTACT
>NZ_KV831045.1:87368-116372 GCF_001836965.1 Streptococcus sp. HMSC063B03
AGTTTGCTCTTTGATTTTCATTGAGTATAAGATTATAAGTGAAGGAGTGTGACATGAAAAAGTGCTGGAAAGAGCTGATAGACAAGCCTTTAGTAAAAGCTTTTTTGCATTATTATCAAGCATCAGATAGTGAGTTGACCAGTGTCGCAGTAGCCTACTATTGGTTGATTTCGATTTTTCCCCTGCTTTTGGTGGTGGTTAATATCCTCCCTTATTTTCAGATTCCAGTTTCAAATTTTTTAAAGGTTGTCAATGAATTCTTGCCCGATACCATGTATGATGTGGTCGCAAAAATTATTACAGAAGTACTGACCCAACCGTCAACAGGCTTATTGAGTTTTGCGGTTTTGTCAGCCCTCTGGACCTTTTCAAAATCCATGAATTTCCTACAGAAAGCCTTTAATAAAGCTTACGGAGTAGCTAAGAGTAGAGGTTTAATTTATCAGCAATTGATGAGTTTACTAGTCAGTTTTGGCTTGCAGATTCTCTTTGCCTTAGCTCTGTTTTTGAGTGTCTTTGGTCGCATGCTTCTCAACCTTATCAAAAGTTACTGGAAATCGGATAGTCCTATTTTTGCTTATCTGCAAGACCTGACAGGCCCCTTGGTCTATGCCTTGATTTTTGCAATCTTGGTCATGCTTTATTATTTCCTGCCTAATGTTAAGGTCCGACGGATTCGCTCTGTATTACCAGGTAGTGCCTTTGTCTTGTTGACTCTGGCCTTACTGCTCAATATCTTTTCAGTCTATGTCAACAACTATGTTAATCACCTAGTGGACGTCCGTTTTTTCAGTTCCGTCGTCGTGGTGGTCATGATGTTCTGGTTTATTCTTATCGCTAAGATTTTAATTGTCGGTGCGGTTATCAATGCCAGTGTCCAGAGTTTGAAAGATCCGAGCTTGAGAAAAAATTAACTCAATTTTTATCCATAACAAAACGCATACTATCAAGCATTATAAAACCTTGATAATATGCGTTTTTTGATTGTGAAAATTAGTAGATAAACATGGCATCGCCAAAACTGAAGAAGCGGTAGTGTTCTTGAATGGCATGGTGATAAGCGTCTAAGACTAATTCATGGCCTGCAAAAGCAGAAACCAACATGACCAGAGTTGATTTTGGAAGGTGGAAGTTGGTTGAGAAGGCATCTACAACCTGCCATTCGTAGCCAGGTTTGATAAAGATATTGGTCCAGCCAGAATCTGCTTGGATTTGTCCATCAAACTTGGAACCAATAGTTTCCAAGGTGCGGATAGAAGTGGTTCCGACAGCGATGACACGACCACCATTTTCTTTAACAGAGCGAAGGGTGGCAGCAGCTTCCTCAGAAAGTTGGTAGAATTCTGAGTGCATTTCGTGTTCGTCCAGATTGTCAACTGAAACGGGTCTAAAGGTTCCGAGTCCGACATGAAGAGTCAGATAGACTAGATGAACACCCTTAGCTTGGATTTCTGCTAGCAGTTCTTTGGTGAAGTGAAGACCAGCAGTCGGTGCTGCAGCAGAGCCACTTTCTTTAGCGTAGACCGTTTGATAGCGTTCACGGTCATCCAGTTTTTCATGGATATAAGGCGGTAGAGGCATTTCACCCAGACTTTCTAAAACTTCTAGGAAAATTCCTTGGTATTCAAAGCGGACAATGCGGCCCCCGTGAGTCAATTCTTCCGTAACGACAGCGCTGAGACGGCCGTCACCAAAGCAAACGCGAGTGCCGACCTTGAGGCGTTTGGCGGGTTTAGCCAGAACTTCCCACTCATCTCCACTAGTATTTTTAAGCAGGAGAAGTTCCACATGACCTCCAGTTTCTTCCTTTTGACCATAGAGGCGGGCAGGGAGAACGCGGGTGTCGTTCATGACAAGGGCATCACCAGGTTCCAGCATATCAATAATAGAGTGGAAGTGTTTATCCTGCATTTCTCCTGTCTCACGGTTGACGATAAGGAGTTTAGAGGCATCCCGTTTTTCAAGAGGCGTTTGGGCAATCAATTCCTCGGGTAAGTGGAAATCAAAATCAGCTGTATTCATATATCTGTTCATTCTTTCTAAGTTCTAATCTTATCCATTATAACATGTTTCAAGTTTGGACGCTCTTTTTTTGAAAATTAAATCGTTTTCACTTGACAAAAATTGGTCTATACCATATAATAAATATAGATTGAAACGGAGGATAAAAAGATGAAAGTTATTAAAGTTGAAAACCAAATCGAAGGTGGAAAAGTTGCTTTTGAGATTTTGAAGGAAAAATTGGCCAACGGCGCTCAAACCCTAGGACTTGCGACAGGAAGTAGCCCACTTGAATTTTACAAGGAAATCGTTGAGAGTGACCTTGATTTTTCAAATCTAACCAGTGTCAACCTTGATGAGTATGTAGGACTTGATGGAGACAATCCACAGTCTTACCGTTATTTCATGCAAGAAAACTTGTTCAACCAAAAACCATTTAAAGAAAGTTTCTTGCCTCGTGGGGTTAAGGACAATGCTGAAGCTGAAGTTGAACGCTACAACCAAATTTTGGCTGACCATCCAGTTGACCTCCAAATCTTGGGAATCGGTCGCAATGGACATATCGGATTTAATGAACCTGGTACCCCGTTTGACAGTCAAACACACCTAGTCGAACTTGACCAGTCTACTATTGAAGCAAACGCACGTTTCTTTGACAAGATTGAAGATGTTCCAACTCAAGCCATTTCAATGGGGATTAAAAATATCTTGGATGCCAAGTCAATCCTTCTTTTTGCTTACGGTGCATCAAAAGCAGAAGCTATTGCTGGAACCGTGTCTGGCCCAGTGACTGAGAACTTACCAGCAAGTAGCCTCCAAAATCACCCTGATGTGACGATTATTGCAGATGCTGAAGCGCTCAGTTTGTTAGAAAAATAAAAAGTATAAGAACCACTTGCTCTTTGGAGTGAGTGGCTTTTTACTTCAAATGTTCACTATTCTGCTAAAAGAAATTTTTCTGTAAATCACCGTAACAGTTGTCGATATTTCATATAAAAATGAAAGTTCTATAATGAAGTTAGCCATCCAGTCTTCCTAAAAATATAATGGTTTAACTAGTTTATAGTTAGCTCTTGATTTCATTTGATAATAGGCTTGAAGATATTAGGCTCGCTAGCCAAGGCTAAGTCTAGGCTTGGTTTAGCTGACCGAACATCTTCAAGGGAAACTGTTGTCAAATGAAATCTAGTTATAGGCATAAGAAAACACCTCTGTGTTATACTTGTTATTCACCACAAACGCAAGAGTTGTTGATGCTGGAAATCATGATATAACTGGCAATTCCTGACATGTGAAGAAAGGTTGAAATCCAGCCTGTTATATTTGGTAGAAGCATGGTTAGAGATAGAACGATTAAAAGGATATAAAATAGTTTTAATCCTAAATTGAAATTTTTCCATATACTAAACATACTCATCATCCCGCCCGTTACAAAAGCATAGCCAATCGCAGAGATACCCGATGCCTGAATTTCTTGATTCTGTATTAATATATGGAATGCAATTGAAGATATTACCATAGAAGTAATAAAAACTAAAAATACATATTTTGATCCCCTTTTATACTCCAATAGCCCACCAAAAGGAAGTAACATTAAAGTATTTAAAACTAGATGAAACCATATAAACCATACTGGTGCTTCTTTACTTCCATGCATAAATGTACCACTAAAGTATTGCCAACAATAAATTGGCTTTGAATGAAATGCAAATAAGTCATACATTACACTTCCCAAAAAGGTAGTAAGAATTCCTAGCAATAAACAAATTACAACTAAAATACTGACCACAGGGCAAATTTTTATGATTCTTTTCATGTTATAGATTCACTTCTAAATAATACTAATTTTTGCTAATCAATATGTGTCACTATTATATCATTTTCATCTATAAATGTTAATCAATTTTAACAAGATTAACAATAAGATTAAAATTGAAGATAATCAAAATTTACTTGCATTTTTTCTTGACAATTATTCCTTTTACGTGTAAAATAGAATAGATCTTGAACTTGAAGGGAGTGAAAAAAATGTCTAAAACAGTAGTACGTAAGAATGAATCTCTTGACGACGCACTTCGTCGTTTCAAACGTGCGGTTACTAAAGCTGGTACTCTTCAAGAAACACGCAAACGTGAATTCTATGAAAAACCTTCTGTAAAACGTAAACGTAAATCAGAAGCAGCTCGTAAACGTAAAAAATTCTAATTAGAAATGAAAGGCTAGAGAAATCTAGTCTTTTTCTTTTAAATAAATACTACAAAGCCTGCAAAAATCTCAAATATCCTCCTACAATTTGATATAATAGAGAGAAGAACTCATTTGAAGGAGGAAATGATGTCGGTTTTAGTAAAAGAAGTGATTGAAAAGCTTAGACTAGACATTGTCTATGGCGAACCAGAATTACTTGAAAAGGAAATTAATACTGCGGACATTACGCGACCTGGTCTTGAAATGACGGGCTATTTTGACTATTATACGCCTGAGCGAATCCAACTTTTGGGAATGAAGGAGTGGTCCTATCTTGTTTCGATGTCCTCTCACAATCGTTACCAAGTCTTGAAAAAAATGTTTCTACCTGAGACACCTGCGGTCATTGTTGCTCGTGGTTTGGTAGTTCCAGAGGAAATGTTAAAGGCAGCCAGAGAATGTAAGATTGCCATTTTAACCAGTCGTACAGCTACTAGTCGTTTGTCTGGAGAGTTATCTAGTTATCTGGATTCTCGTTTGGCAGAACGGACCAGTGTGCATGGTGTCTTGATGGATATCTATGGAATGGGTGTCTTGATTCAGGGAGATAGTGGTATCGGTAAGAGTGAGACAGGTTTAGAGCTTGTCAAACGTGGTCACCGCTTGGTAGCTGATGACCGTGTCGATATCTTTGCCAAGGATGAGATTACTCTTTGGGGTGAACCAGCTGAAATCTTGAAACATTTGATTGAAATTCGTGGTGTTGGGATTATCGATGTTATGAGTCTCTATGGTGCGAGTGCGGTCAAGGATTCTTC
Organism: Streptococcus sp. HMSC063B03; assembly: GCF_001836965.1. Classification (GTDB taxonomy): domain Bacteria; phylum Bacillota; class Bacilli; order Lactobacillales; family Streptococcaceae; genus Streptococcus; species Streptococcus pneumoniae_F. The sequence goes on from NZ_KV831045.1 coordinate 92,375, forward strand.
ACAAGTCCAGCTAGCCGTTTACCTGGAAAATTACGATACGCATAAGACTTTTGATCGTCTTGGAAACAATGCCGAGGAAATAGAAATTTCTGGCGTAGGCATTCCTCGTATCCGCATTCCAGTTAAAACTGGTCGTAATATCTCTGTCGTGATTGAGGCAGCTGCCATGAATTATCGTGCCAAGGAAATGGGCTTTGATGCGACGCGTTTATTCGAAGAACGTTTGACAAATCTCATTGCTCAGAACGAGGTGCCTAATGCTTGATCCAATTGCTATTCATCTAGGCCCTATAGCCATTCGTTGGTATGCCTTGTGTATTGTGACAGGCTTGATTCTTGCGGTTTATTTGACCATGAAAGAAGCGCCTAGAAAGAAGATCATACCAGACGATATTTTAGATTTCATCTTGATAGCCTTTCCCTTGGCTATTTTAGGAGCTCGTCTCTACTATGTTATTTTCCGTTTTGATTACTATAGTCAGAATTTAGGAGAGATTTTTGCCATTTGGAATGGTGGTTTGGCCATTTACGGTGGTTTGATAACTGGGGCTCTTGTCCTCTATATCTTTGCTGATCGTAAACTCATCAATACTTGGGATTTTCTAGATATTGCGGCACCTAGCGTCATGATTGCCCAAAGTCTAGGCCGCTGGGGTAATTTCTTTAACCAAGAAGCTTATGGTGCAGCAGTGGATAATCTGGATTATCTACCTGGCTTTATTCGTGACCAGATGTATATTGAGGGGAGCTACCGTCAACCGACCTTCCTTTATGAATCTCTATGGAATCTACTTGGCTTTGCCTTGATTCTGATTTTTAGACGAAAATGGAAGAGCCTCAGACGAGGTCATATTACTGCTTTCTACTTGATTTGGTATGGTTTCGGTCGCATGGTCATCGAAGGTATGCGGACAGATAGCCTCATGTTCTTTGGACTTCGAGTATCTCAATGGCTTTCAGTTGTTCTTATCGGATTGGGTATTTTTATCATTCTTTATCAAAATCGTAAGAAGGCCCCTTACTATGTTACAGAGGAGGAAAATTAAATGTTAGAAGTTGCATATATTCTTGTAGCCCTTGCTTTGATTGTATTTTTAGTGTATCTAATTATTACTGTACAAAAGCTTGGACGTGTTATCGATGAAACAGAGAAGACGATTAAAACCTTAACTTCAGATGTGGATGTGACCTTGCATCATACCAATGAATTGCTGTCTAAGGTCAATGTCTTGGCAGATGATATTAATGTCAAGGTGGCAACGATTGATCCACTCTTTAGTGCTGTTGCAGATTTATCTCTATCTGTTTCCGACCTCAATGACCATGCGCGTGTATTGAGTAAGAAAGCTTCATCAGCTGGTTCAAAAACACTCAAGACTGGTGCAAGTCTGTCAGCTCTTCGTGTAGCAAGTAAATTTTTCAAAAAATAAAAAAGGAGAATCCTTATGGGTAAACTATCCTCAATCCTTTTAGGAACCGTTTCAGGTGCAGCTCTTGCCTTGTTTTTAACAAGCGACAAGGGCAAACAAGTTTGCAGTCAGGCTCAAGATTTTCTAGATGATTTGAGAGAAGATCCTGAGTATGCCAAGGAGCAGGTCTGTGAAAAACTGACAGAAGTTAAGGAGCAGGCTACAGATTTTGTTCTTAAAACCAAAGAACAGGTTGAGTCAGGTGAAATCACTGTGGACAGTGTACTTGCTCAAGCCAAATCATGTGCTCGCCAAGCGACAGAAGCATCAAAAGATCGATTCAATAATCTCAAGGAGCAATGGCAAGAAAAGGCCGAAACTCTTGATGAATCAGAAGAGATTGTTATTGACATAACAGAAGAATAAACCATCACCATCTCTGGACGGACTATGTGTCTGGGGATGGTGATTTTTTTCTCGTAGCGTGTCTTTGTGGTATAATAATTACTATGCAGAAAAAACCAACGTCAGCCTATGTGCACATCCCATTTTGTACCCAGATTTGTTATTATTGTGACTTTTCAAAAGTTTTTATCAAGAATCAGCCGGTAGATAGCTATTTGGAGCATCTGCTGGAAGAGTTTCGTTCTTATGACATTCAAAAGTTACGAACCCTTTACATTGGTGGTGGGACACCGACAGCTTTGTCAGCTCCGCAACTGGAGGTATTACTGGATGGCTTGACTAAAAAATTGGACTTGTCTGTCTTAGAAGAGTTGACTATTGAGGCTAATCCAGGCGACTTGGATGCGGATAAGATTGCTGTTTTGAAAAACTCGGCTGTCAACCGTGTTTCGCTAGGTGTGCAGACCTTTGATGACAAGATGCTGAAAAAGATTGGGCGCAGTCATTTGGAGAAGGATATTTATGAAAATATCGACCGTCTGAAACTGGCTGGTTTTGACAATATCTCTATAGATTTGATTTATGCACTGCCTGGTCAGACCATGGAGCAGGTCAAGGAAAATGTGGCTAAGGCCATTGGACTGGATATTCCCCATATGAGTTTGTATAGCTTGATTTTAGAAAACCATACGGTCTTTATGAACCGCATGCGACGAGGGAAATTGCCTCTGCCTAAGGAGGAAGTGGAAGCTGAGATGTTTGAGTACATCATTGCAGAGCTGGAGCGAGCTGGTTTTGAGCATTATGAGATTTCCAATTTTTCCAAACCCAGTTTTGAAAGTCGCCACAATCTCATGTACTGGGACAATGCTGAATACTATGGTATCGGTGCTGGGGCATCTGGGTATATCAATGGAGTGCGCTATAAAAATCATGGTCCGATTCGTCATTATCTCAGTGCAGTTGAGGAAGGCAATGCTCGGATCACAGAAGAACACCTGAGTCAAAAGGAACAAATGGAAGAGGAAATGTTCTTGGGCCTCCGCAAGAAATCAGGAGTCTCCATGGCGCGATTTGAGGAAAAATTTGGACGGTCTTTTGATGGACTTTATGGAGAAATTGTCAAGGACTTGGTTCAACAAGGTCTCATGCAAATAGACGGTGATCGCGTGCGCATGACAAAAAGAGGTCTCTTTTTGGGAGACACCGTAGCAGAACGATTTATTTTGGAGTAGGATGATGGGCTTAACTTATCAAATGAAAATGAAAATTCCTTTTGATATGGCTGATATGAACGGTCATATCAAACTTCCAGATGTGATTTTGCTGTCTCTGCAAGTTTCAGGGATGCAGTCGATTGAGTTGGGAGTTAGTGATAAGACTATTTTGGAAGACTATAATCTGGTCTGGATTATCACAGAATACGATATTGAGGTGGTTCGTTTGCCTCGTTTTGCGGAAGAAATCACTATCGAAACGGAAGCCCTGAGCTACAATCGACTCTTTTGCTATCGTCGCTTTACCATTTATGATGAAGCGGGACAGGACCTTATCCACATGATGGCGACCTTTGTTCTCATGGATCGAGATAGTCGAAAAGTCCAAGCTGTCGAATCCGAGATTGTGGCTCCTTACCAGTCTGAGTTTGATAAAAAGCTTATTCGTGGACCAAAGTATGCAAATCTAGAAGCGCCAATCAGCAAGGATTACCATGTTCGTTTTTACGACTTGGATATGAATGGTCATGTTAATAACAGTAAATATCTGGACTGGATTTTTGAGGTAATGGGAGCAGATTTTTTGACCCAAAATATTCCCAAGAAAATCAATCTCAAGTATGTCAAGGAAGTTCGACCAGGTGGGGTGATTACATCGGCTGTTGAACGGACTGGACTGGAAAGCAAACATGAGATTACAAGCGACGGTGCTACCAATGCCCAAGCTATCATCACTTGGCAAGAAATGAAGAAGGATTAGGGAGAAATAGATGAAATATAAAGGCTATTTAATTGATTTAGACGGAACCATTTATAAGGGGAAAGATCGAATTCCAACAGGAGAAGCTTTTGTCCATGAATTGCAAAAGCGGGATATCCCCTATCTCTTTGTGACCAACAATACAACCCGCACTCCAGAGAGTGTTCAGGAGATGCTGGCTCAGAATTTTAATATTGATACGCCCCTATCGACTGTCTACACAGCGACTTTGGCAACAATCGACTATATGAATGACTTGGGTCTTGAAAAGACCGTCTATGTCATCGGAGAAGTAGGGCTCAAGGAAGCCATTAAGGCGGCTGGATATGTCGAAGACAAGGATAATCCTGCCTATGTGGTAGTAGGGCTGGACTGGCAGGTCGACTATGAAAAATTTGCGACAGCAACTCTAGCTATCCAAAAGGGAGCTCATTTTATCGGAACCAATCCTGACCTCAACATCCCGACAGAACGTGGTCTTTTGCCTGGTGCTGGTTCACTGATTACCCTTCTTGAAGTGGCAACACGAGTGAAGCCTGTTTATATTGGGAAACCAAATGCCATCATTATGGAAAAGGCGGTTGAGCACTTAGGTTTGGAATGTGAAGAGTTGATTATGGTTGGAGATAACTATTTAACGGATATTCGAGCAGGGATTGACAATGGCATTCCAACGCTTTTGGTGACAACAGGTTTTACCAAGGCAGAAGAAGTAGCAGACCTGCCAATCGCACCGACACATGTGGTTTCTAGCCTTGCGGAGTGGGATTTTGATGAAAACTAAACTGACCTTTTGGAGCTCGATGCTCTTTCTCCTCTCCCTCTCAATCCTTCTGACCATCTATCTGGCTTGGATTTTCTATCCTTTGGAGATTGAGTGGCTGAACTTGACGGATCGAGTTTATCTAAAACCAGAAACTATTCAATACAACTTTCATATCTTGATGGATTACCTGACCAATCCTGTTAGTCAGGACTTGCAGATGCCTGATTTTCGTTCGTCAGCAGCTGGTCTGCACCACTTTGCGGTGGTTAAGAATCTCTTCCACTTGGTTCAGATAGTAGCTCTAGTGACACTGCCAAGTTTCTATTTCTTTGTCAAAGGGATTGTGAAAAAGGGCTTTTTGTCTCTCTTTTATAAAAGTCTCCTAGCTCTAGTAGTCTTGCCTTTGCTGATTGGTCTTGGGGGAGTTTTGATTGGTTTTGACCAATTCTTTACCCTTTTCCATCAAATTCTCTTTGTGGGAGATGATACCTGGCTTTTTGATCCAGCCAAGGATCCTGTTATTATGATTTTGCCAGAGACCTTTTTCCTTCATGCCTTCATCCTCTTTTTTGCCCTCTATGAGAGCTTCTTTGGTTTTCTATACCTGAAAAGTCGTAGGAAATAATACTAAAGATATTCTTATTTTGCATAAATCAATTAGGTATGTGATTCGAAACTATTGTCAAGAATGAATTAATCAAATCCAAAAAGAGTTAATCGTTCGCAAACAGTCTATTTTTCTTGAAAAAATAGGCTTTTTTTCTAAAAATCTCTAGTCAAGCGCTTTATTTTTTTGTATAATAGAAGTAGCAAAGTATAGATAAAAAGAGAAAAGCATGATTACACTATTCCTATCACCGAGCTGTACTTCATGTCGTAAGGCAAAGGCCTGGTTAGAAAAACATAAGGTTCCCTTTGAGGAACACAATATTATGACCAGTCCTTTAACAAGAAAAGAATTGCAACACATCCTTTCCTTGACCGAAAATGGTACTGATGACATCATTTCAACTCGTTCAAAAATTTTTCAAAAATTAGATATTGATGTAGAAAGTATTTCGGTATCGGAATTGCTTCATTTGATTGAGCAGTACCCTAGTCTTTTGCGTCGTCCAATTATTATCGATGCCAAACGTATGCAAATCGGTTTTAATGAAGATGAGATTCGTGCTTTTCTCCCTCGTAGTTACCGTAAGCAAGAACTAAAAGAAGCAAGAATGAGAGCTGGTATTAGTTAATGAACAAACAGTATAGTTACCCACTAGATTTGTCGTGGAGCACTGAAGAACTTGCTTCAGTGCTTTCTTTTTTTAATGATGTTGAAGCTGCATATGAAGGCAAGGTAGAGGCTAAAAAGCTGCTGGATTCCTATAAGGGTTTCAAGTCTGTCGTGCCAAGCAAGAGTGAAGAAAAACGTTTGGGACGAGAATTTGAAACGGTGAGTGGCTATTCGCTTTACCGAGCAGTTCAGGCTGCCAAGGAAAAAGGGGAAGGAAAGATTTCTCTTGGAAAGTAAATTTGAATTTGCCAAAGAGCTCGTCAAGAAGGCGGGCCAGTACATCCTTGACCATATGCAGGAAGATTTGCAAGTTGAGACCAAGTCCTCTCCAACAGACTTGGTGACCAGACTGGACAAGGAAGTTCAGGAGTTATTGGTTGGTGAGATTTTGTCCCGTTATCCTGAGGATAAGATTTGTGCTGAAGAAGGTTGTCTGCGAGCCTCGGTTCAAGATGGCAAGGTTTGGGTCATTGATCCCATTGATGGTACCAATAACTTTGTAGCCCAGCAGGAAGATTTTGCTGTTATGATGGCCTATTTTGAAAATGGTCAAGGCCAGTTTGGTCTCATTTATGATGTGGTCAAAGGGGATTGTTACAACGGTGGCGGAGCCTTTCCAGTTTGCCGAAATGATCAGCCACTAGCTCCCTTTAAACCAAAACCACTTGGAGATTTTCTCATTGCAGGTAATAGTGGTATGCTGGAAACCAATGAATGGGGACTGGCTGATTTGAGTCGAGCCGTACTAGGTGTACGTGTCTATGGGAGTGCGGCTATTAGTTTTGCCAAGATTTTGTCAGGGCATTTGTTGACCTATGTCACTTATCTGCAACCATGGGATTATGCTGCGGCTAGTATTTTAGGGGAAAGTCTGGGCTATCGGGTTGTGACTCTATCTGGTCAACCGCTTGATTTTCAAACCAGACAACCGGTCATGATGCTACCTCTTGAGATGCAGGAGGAAATTCAGTCCTATATTTACGAAAGGAAAAGAACTTAAATGCAATTTCCAGAAGGATTTGTTGAAAAATATGAAGAGATACTAGGAGATGAGGCAAGAGATTTTCTTGCCTCTTTTGAGGAGGAAGCGGTTTCGGCCTTTCGGGTCAATCCTTTAAAAGAAGCGCCAGTTTCCTTTTCTGATCCTATTCCTCAAACCCCTTGGGGTCACTATGGTAAGGTTTCAGGGAAATCACCTGAACATGCTACAGGTTTGGTCTATTCGCAAGAACCCGCTGCTCAAATGGTGGCTCAGGTAGCCAAGCCTAGTCCTGGTATGAAGGTTTTGGATTTGGCAGCTGCACCGGGTGGAAAATCCACTCAACTAGCAGCCTATCTAGCAGGGGAGGGGCTACTTGTTTCCAATGAAATTTCAAGCAAACGAGCTAAGATTTTAGTAGAAAATATGGAGCGTTTTGGTGCGACAAATGTCGTGGTGACCAATGAATCTGCTGACCGCTTGGCCAAGGTTTTTAAAGGTTACTTTGACTTAATCGTTCTTGATGCCCCCTGCTCTGGTGAAGGGATGTTTCGTAAGCAACCAGATGCTATGGACTATTGGAGCTTAGATTATCCGAGTCAATGTGCTAGCTTGCAAAGAGAAATTCTGGAGGATGCAGTGACCATGCTAGCAGAAGGTGGTCGCTTGGTTTATTCGACCTGTACCTGGGCACCTGAGGAAAACGAAGAGATTGTCAATTGGTTACTGGAGGAGTATGATTTTGATTTGTTGCCAGTAGAGCATATCAATGGAATGGTAGCTGGTATTGACCTGCCAGAAACGGCTCGGATGTACCCTCATCATTTTAAGGGAGAGGGGCAATTTGTAGCCCATTTGCAATTTAAAGGTGAAACTATAGCACCAAAATTTAAAGCAAGTAAGAGCAATCTCAGTCGAGAACAAGTTATCTTGTGGCAGGAATTTGCCCAAAAACATTTGAAGGTCAATCTAAGGGGAATCTTGCAGACTTTTGGTGACCAACTCTATCTCCTGCCAGAACTTTTGCCAGATTTAGGGAAACTCAAGATTGCTCGGAATGGCCTGCATCTAGGGACCTTTAAGAAGAAACGCTTTGAGCCTAGTTTTGCTCTTGGTCTAGCCTTGAAACCGAGTCAGGTCAAGCAGTCGGTTGAAATTGACCAAGAAGAGTTTGTAAAGTATGCCGCTGGAGAAACCGTTCAGCTGGCGGAAAGTCTGCCAAATGGTTGGTACCAAGTTTTGGTTCAAGGAAATGGTTTGGGCTTTGCTAAGGTGACTGGAAATGTTTTGAAAAATTATTTTCCAAAAGGCCTTAGATTCAAGTGAAAATGCTAGTCAAAGTAGCTTGTCTATGTTATAGTGGAAGTATGGATTTTTTTCAAATTGTCTTTCATTTTAAGTCAAAATTGGTGGGCAAGATAACTGAGCAAATTTCTAGTAAAACCAAGCTAGCAACTTCAGTTGGCTCCTAATTTTCAAAAGAAAAACATAAATAAATAGTTGAAAAAATTCACAGCATTCACCATTATTTTCAAGGAGAAAAACAGTGAAAAAAAGGAAAAAACTCGCTCTATCCCTTGCAGCTCTTTTGCTGGCAGGTTCTTTGGCGGGATGTGCTAGCTGGATTGATCGTGGAGAATCCATGACAGCTGTTGGCTCAACGGCTCTTCAGCCCTTGGTCGAAGCAGCAGCAGATGAATTTGGCTCTATGCACGTTGGAAAAACAGTCAACGTCCAAGGTGGAGGATCTGGTACAGGTCTGTCTCAGGTTCAGTCTGGAGCCGTTGATGTAGGAAATTCAGACGTATTTGCCGAGGAAAAAGACGGTATCAACGCCTCCGCTCTAGTGGACCATAAGGTAGCCGTAGCGGGCTTGGCGGTGATTGTAAACAAGGAAGTTGACGTTGAAAATCTGACAACTGAAGAACTCCGTAGTATCTTCACAGGTCAAGTGACCAACTGGAAAGAAGTCGGTGGGAAAGACCTAGCCATTTCCATTATCAACCGCGCGGCAAGTTCTGGTTCGCGTGCAACCTTTGATAGTGTTATCATGGATGGTCAATCTGCCGTGCAGAGTCAAGAACAAGATTCAAATGGGATGGTCAAAAACATTGTTTCCCAGACACCAGGAGCCATTTCTTACCTAGCCTTTGCCTATGTGGATGACTCAGTTAAACGTATGAAGTTGAATGGCTATGAGCCAATTGCAGAAAATGTTACAAGCAATAACTGGCCTTTGTGGTCTTATGAACACATGTACACCCTAGGTCAACCAAATGAATTGGTGGCAGAGTTTCTCAACTTTGTCCTCTCCGATGAAGCGCAAAGCGGAATCGTTAAGGGAATGGGCTATATTTCTGTTAAGGAAATGAAGGTTGAAAAAGATGCTGTAGGAATGGTGACAGCACTAGAAGGGAGTCACTAATGAATCAAGAAGAATTAGCTAAAAAATTACTTTCTCCCTCAAAGAACTCTCGTCTAGAGAAATTAGGAAAAGGCTTGACCTTTGCCTGTCTGTCTTTGATTGTCATTATCGTGGCCATGATTTTGATTTTCGTAGCCCAAAAAGGTTTGTCGACCTTCTTTGTCAATGGGGTTAATATCTTTGATTTCCTCTTTGGACAAACTTGGAATCCTTCAGGTAAACAATTTGGTGCCCTTCCTATGATTTTGGGTTCCTTTATTGTCACAATCCTATCAGCCCTTATCGCAACTCCTTTTGCCATTGGTGCGGCAGTCTTTATGACCGAAGTCTCACCAAAAGGTGCTAGAATCTTGCAACCAGCTATTGAATTGCTGGTCGGGATTCCTTCAGTTGTGTATGGATTTATCGGTTTGCAGGTTGTGGTTCCCTTTGTCCGCAGTGTTTTTGGTGGAACTGGTTTTGGAATCTTGTCAGGGATTTTCGTTCTCTTTGTCATGATTTTACCGACGGTAACCTTTATGACAACCGATAGTTTGCGTGCGGTGCCTCGTCACTACCGCGAAGCTAGTTTGGCTATGGGAGCTACTCGTTGGCAAACCATCTGGCGCGTGACCTTGAAAGCGGCGCGTTCAGGGATTTTCACAGCAGTGGTCTTTGGGATGGCGCGTGCCTTTGGTGAGGCCTTGGCCATTCAGATGGTGGTCGGAAACTCAGCCGTTGTCCCAACTTCATTGACAACACCTGCTGCGACCTTGACCTCTGTTTTGACCATGGGTATCGGAAATACCGTTATGGGAACTGTTGACAATAACGTTCTCTGGTCACTGGCCTTAGTCTTGCTCTTGATGAGTTTGGCCTTCAACAGTGTGATTAAATTGATTACGAAAGAAAGAGGAAAGAAAAACTATGCACGCTAAGAAATTAGATAAAATTGCAACAGCTGTCCTCTACTCGATTGCAGGAATTATCGTTGCCATCTTGGCATCCTTGATTCTTTATATCTTGGTTCGTGGTTTGCCCCACATCTCTTGGTCTTTCTTGACTGGCAAATCCTCTTCTTACCAAGCAGGTGGAGGGATTGGAATTCAGCTCTATAATTCCTTCTTCCTTCTGGTTATTACCTTGATTATCTCTGTTCCCTTGTCTATGGGGGCTGGGATTTTCCTAGCTGAATATGCTAAAAAAGGTCCTGTGACCAACTTTGTCAGAACCTGTATTGAAATCTTGTCTTCACTGCCATCAGTGGTTGTGGGTCTCTTTGGTTACTTGATCTTTGTAGTTCAGTTTGAGTATGGATTTTCAATCATTTCAGGTGCTTTGGCCTTGACAGTCTTTAACTTACCTCAGATGACTCGTAATGTTGAAGACAGCTTGAAACACGTTCACCATACGCAGCGTGAGGCTGGTCTGGCCCTTGGGATTTCTCGTTGGGAGACTGTGGTCCATGTGGTCATTCCAGAAGCCCTTCCAGGTATTGTGACTGGGGTTGTCTTAGCTTCTGGTCGTATTTTTGGTGAGGCGGCTGCTCTCATCTATACAGCAGGACAATCCGCTCCAGCCCTAGACTGGTCTAACTGGAATATTCTCAGTGTGACTAGCCCAATCTCTATCTTCCGTCAAGCAGAAACCTTGGCTGTCCACATCTGGAAAGTCAATAGTGAAGGTACTATTCCAGATGGAACCATCGTATCAGCAGGTTCTGCGGCCGTGCTCCTCATCTTTATCCTCATCTTTAACTTTGGAGCTCGCAAACTCGGAAGCTACCTACATAAGAAATTAACCGCTGCCTAAAGGAGAAGCCATGTCAAAATATAATTGGGATGAAAAGCATATCATCACCTTTCCTGAAGAGAAAGTGGCCCTCTCTACTAAGGATTTACATGTTTACTACGGTAAAAAAGAATCCATCAAGGGCATCGATATGCAATTTGAAAAAAATAAAATTACTGCCTTAATTGGCCCTTCTGGTTCAGGGAAATCAACCTACCTCCGCAGTCTCAATCGGATGAATGATACCATTGATATTGCCAAGGTAACAGGTCAAATCCTCTATCAAGGGATTGATGTCAACCGTCCAGAAATCAATGTCTATGAGATGCGTAAGCACATTGGAATGGTCTTCCAACGACCAAATCCCTTTGCCAAGTCTATCTACCGTAACATCACTTTTGCCCATGAACGTGCAGGAGTTAAGGACAAGCAAGTCTTGGATGAAATTGTGGAAACCTCTCTTCGTCAGGCTGCCCTCTGGGATCAGGTCAAAGACGATTTGCACAAGTCAGCCTTGACCCTATCAGGTGGTCAGCAGCAACGCCTCTGTATCGCTCGTGCTATCTCTGTTAAACCAGATATCCTCTTGATGGATGAACCAGCGTCAGCTTTGGATCCGATTGCGACAGCTCAGCTGGAAGAAACCATGCTGGAATTGAAGAAGGACTTTACCATCATCATCGTGACCCACAGTATGCAGCAGGCTGCGCGTGCTAGTGACTACACAGGATTTTTCTACTTGGGTGACTTGATCGAGTACGATAAGACCTCTAATATTTTCCAAAATGCCAAATTACAGTCGACCAATGACTACGTAACAGGACACTTTGGATAGAAAGGAAACAGTATGACAGAAGCGATTTTACAGGTTTCAGACCTGTCCGTTTACTACAATCAAAAAAAGGCCTTGAATAGTGTTTCCCTATCTTTCCAACCTAAGGAAATTACAGCCTTGATCGGTCCATCTGGATCAGGGAAATCAACCCTCCTAAAGGCTATCAATCGCATGGGGGATCTCAATCCAGAGGTAACTACAACTGGTTCGGTGGTTTACAATGGCCACAACATTTACAGCCCACGTACAGATACAGTTGAATTGCGGAAGGAAATTGGTATGGTTTTCCAACAACCAAACCCTTTCCCTATGTCTATCTACGAAAATGTTGTTTACGGGCTTCGTATCAATGGAGTGAAGGACAAGCAGGTTCTGGATGAAGCAGTGGAAAAAGCCTTGCAACGAGCTTCCATCTGGGATGAGGTCAAGGATCGCCTGCATGATTCAGCTATCGGGCTTTCAGGTGGACAACAGCAACGTGTCTGTGTTGCCCGTGTCTTGGCAACCAGTCCTAAAATCATTCTTTTGGATGAACCGACTTCAGCCTTGGACCCTATCTCGGCTGGTAAGATTGAGGAAACCTTGTATGGTCTAAAAGATAAATACACCATGCTCTTGGTTACGCGTTCCATGCAACAAGCCTCTCGTATTTCTGACAAGACAGGATTTTTCCTAGATGGAGATCTGATCGAGTTTAACGATACCAAGAAGATGTTCCTCAACCCACAACACAAGGAAACAGAAGATTATATTTCAGGAAAATTTGGATAAGGAGATAAATGATGTTACGTTCTCAATTTGAGGAAGATTTAGAGAAATTGCACAACCAGTTCTATGCTATGGGACAAGAAGTGCTGTCCCAAATCAATCGTACAGTGCGTGCCTTTGTTACGCATGACCGTGATTTGGCCAAAGAAGTCATCGAAGATGATGCAGAAGTAAACGAATACGAAGTGAAATTGGAGAAGAAATCATTTGAAATGATTGCCCTCCAACAACCGGTTTCTCAGGACTTGCGTACCGTTTTAACAGTCTTAAAAGCCGTATCTGACTTGGAACGTATGGGGGACCATGCCGTTTCCATTGCAAGAGCAGCCATTCGTATGAAAGGGGAGCAACGCATCCCAGCTGTTGAAGAAGAAATTAAGAGAATGGGGCGTGATGTCAAGAACTTCGTTGAAGCAGCCCTTGAACTCTATCTCAATGGTTCAGTAGATCAGGCCTATGAAGTAGCAGCAATGGACGAAAAAATCAACCATTACTTTGATAGCATTCGTGACTTGGCTACAGAAGAAATCAAGAAAAATCCAGATGCCATCGTTACAGGTCGTGATTATTTCCAAGTGATTGCCTTCTTGGAACGCATTGGAGACTATGCCAAAAATATCTGTGAATGGGTTGTTTACTTTGAAACAGGTAAGATTGTCGAACTATAAAATAGGTTCATTCTGTATAAAAAGGAGCTTTAAATCAATTGATAGCTCCTTTTATTGAATGAAAAAAATATTTTTAAGATAAAAATTCAAAAAACACTTGACAAGCAACTTGGATAGCGTTATAATTATACAAAAATTAACAGAGAGGTTGTTTATTTATGAAATCAAAAAAATGGATATTTGTTTTATGTAGCTTTCTTGCAAGTTTCTTCTTAGTGGCTTGCCAGTCGGGTTCTAATGGTTCTCAGTCAGCTGTTGAGGCCATTAAGCAAAAGGGGAAATTAGTTGTGGCGACTAGTCCTGACTATGCACCCTTTGAATTCCAATCCTTGGTTGACGGGAAAAATCAGGTAGTTGGTGCGGATATTGATATGGCCCAAGCTATCGCTGATGAACTTGGAGTGAAGTTGGAAATCTCAAGCATGAGTTTTGACAATGTCTTGACCAGTCTTCAAACAGGTAAGGCTGACCTAGCGGTTGCGGGAATTAGCGCTACTGACGAGAGAAAAGAAGTCTTTGATTTTTCAATTCCTTACTATGAAAACAAGATTAGTTTCTTGGTTCGTAAGTCTGATGTAGAAAAATACAAGGATTTAACTAGCCTTGAAAGTGCTAATATTGCAGCCCAAAAAGGGACTGTTCCAGAATCGATGGTCAAGGAACAATTGCCAAAAGCTCAATTGACTTCCCTAGCTAATATGGGTGAAGCTGTTAATGAATTACAGGCTGGAAAAGTAGATGCTGTTCACATGGATGAGCCTGTTGCCCTTAGCTACGCTGCTAAAAATGCAGACTTAGCTGTCGCAACTGTCAGCTTGAAGATGAAGGACGGCGAAGCTAATGCAGTTGCCCTTAGAAAAAATAGTGCTGATTTGAAAGAAGTGGTGGACAAGGTCATCCAAAAACTCAAGGATGACGGTACCTACCAAAAATATCTTGAAAAGGCGGCAACCTTAACAGAAGTTGAAGAATAATACTCAATGAAAATCAAAGAGCAAACTAGGAAGCTAGCCGCAGGCTGTACTTGAGTACGGTAAGGCGACGCTGACGTGGTTTGAATTTGATTTTCGAAGAGTATAAGAAAAAAGCAGAGTTGGAAGTCAATCCAATTCTGCTTTTAAATAGTTTAAAACCTTTTCCAGATTTTCTAAGGATACCTTGGCAAATTGATAAGGGCAGGCATCCAAGTAAGCCTCCTCAAAGAAGTCCAATTTCAGCTGACTGTGTTTTAGGCTGGCGATTTTAGGATACTGTCTGAGGTCTAGCAATAAACCATCATGAAGCGGAAAGTGAGGAAGGGGACAAGGTGTTTTAGTTAAGATTTCCTCGATTTGTTTTTGGTAAGTTTCCTGATTGGACAAGCGAGCCAGACGATTTTTCTCAAATAATTGACTGTCAATATAGAGTGATAAGGCCTTTTGCATGATGAGGTTGCTGTCGTAGTCTAGGATATTTTTGTAGGCCACAAAGGCTTCTTTGATAGCATTTGGCAGAATGAGTGCCGTAATCCGCAGGGCTGGAAAGAGGCTGGTTGAGAAGGACTTGATATAAATGACGCGCTCCTCTGTATCTAGATAGTGGAAGGTCTGGCCCTTCTTGGAGTCCAAATCCCCCAAATAGTCGTCCTCTACGATATAGACACCATACTTGGCAGCTAAGTCAAGAATAGCTCGTTTGTCCTGCTCAGAATAGGAATGCCCCAGAGGATAGTGGAAGCGAGGAATGGTATAGAAAAACTTAATTTTTCCTGTTTTGAAGTGGCCTTCCAGTTCCTCCAAGTCAATCCCATCAATGCCTCGTTCAATCGTTTGATAGTCCAGACCTTGAGCAATCAAGAGACGATTCATCCGATGGTAGGTCGGCTGTTCCACCAAGATTGCCTTGGCTTGGCTAGGAAAGGATATTTGAGAAAGGATAAACAAGGCTTGCTGGGTTCCAGAAGTCAGTACAAGTTGATCAGCCTTGCAGTAGAGGGCTTGGTCAAAGAGCAGTTTATGAATGGATTGTCTTAAGTCTTCTAAACCTTCTTGGTTGTCATAGTAGTTGAAGAGGTAGTTTTCTCGGCCAATTAAGGTTTCATTGACACAGAGTCGGAAATCGTCATAGGCGCTGGCATGTTCGTCCGTAACCTCGATTTCTAGATCTTGATGTTGCCCTTGTTCTAGGACATAGTAGCCACTCTGGGGCTTGGCATAGAGGTATTGTTCGTGTCGTAATTCCAGTAGGGCTCGTTGAATGGTATCCTTGCTACAGTGAAAGTCAAGGCTCAGTTGACGGATAGAAGGCAGGCGACTTCCCGTTGGAAAGCGTCCAGACTCGATACTATTTTTCAGATAAGCTATGACCTCTTGGTACTTGCTTTGTTTCTTCATTCCAGACCTCCCTTGATTTTGTTACATTGTACCCTTTTTTTTCCTTCTTGGCAATGTCTAGGGTGTTTCTCTCTTTCACATCTAGGGGCAAATGTGGTATACTTAGGAGTAACATTTATAGAATAACAGATAAGAAAGAGAATGGATAAGAACGTGCAGGAACCAGTGAAATTATTTCAATACAATACCCTTGGAGCCTTGATGGCCGGCCTTTATGGTGGTACCATGACGGTAGGAGAATTACTAGAGCATGGCGACCTTGGTTTGGGAACCTTGGATTCTATTGATGGAGAATTGATTGTCTTAGATGGCAAGGCTTATCAGGCCAAAGGATCAGGAGATCAGCCAGAAATTGTGGAAGTATCACCAGATGCCCTTATTCCTTATGCAGCAGTAGTACCGCATCAGGCAGAGGTTATTTTCCGACAGCGCTTTGAGATGACAGACAAGGAATTGGAAGAGCGGATTGAGTCTTATTATGATGGAGAAAATCTTTTCCGTTCTATTAAGATTCGTGGGGAATTTTCGCATATGCATGTGCGTATGATTCCTAAGTCAACACCAGATACCAAGTTTGCTGAGGTTGCAACCCATCAACCGGAATATAGTCGTGACAATGTGGCGGGAACCATCGTTGGTTTCTGGACGCCAGAGATTTTCCATGGAGTTAGTGTGGCAGGCTACCATCTGCACTTCATTTCAGATGACCTGACCTTCGGTGGGCATGTCATGGACTTTGTCATCAAGGAAGGCATTATCGAGGTGGGAGCAGTTGACCAGTTGGACCAACGTTTCCCAGTCCAAGACCGTCAATACTTGTTTGCTAAGTTCAATGTTGACGAGATGAAAAAAGATATTGAAAAGGCAGAATAGGAGACGAAAATGACCACTCATATTATCATTACCATGGTGCTGTTGCTGGCTCTCTTGCTAGGGAGTATTTGGTATACCAAAAAGAAATACCAGATTAATCTAGCTGTCTTGGGCTTGGGGGCTGTTGCCTTCTTTCTCTCTTCACAGATTCTAGAAAAATTGATTCATATCATAGTTCTTCATCCTCAAAAAGACGGTAGTATTGCCCTCTTGCAAGATCATCCGCTTGTCTATATCATCTATGGACTAGCCATGGCAGCTCTTTTTGAGGAAACAGCTCGTCTTATTTTCTTCAAATGGTTGGAGAAAAAGAGAAGTTTGGAAAAGTCAGATGCCTTGGCTTATGGATTGGGGCATGGTGGCTTGGAGTTGATTTTCTTAGGTCTTACTAGTTTGATCAATCTCTACATCGTTCTCTCAGCAGTTCAAACGCAAAATCCACAGGTTATGCAATTGCTGTCTGAAAATATGTTGAAAACTATTCAGTCGCTATCAGTCTGGCAGATTTATTTGCTTGGTTTTGAACGGATTTTGGCTCTAGGATTCCAATTGCTTTTGACTGTTTGGGTTTACCAAGCTGTTCGCCAGAAGAAATGGATTTATCTCCTAGCAGCCTATGGCCTACATGCCTTTTTTGATCTGGCACCATCTCTTGCCCAAGTTGGATGGCTGACAAGTCCAGTCTTGGTTGAAGTTGTCCTAGCACTTGAACTTGTTCTGGTTGCCTATGGAACCAAGGCAATCTTTTGCAAAAAATCATAAAAAGAGGGGAAACCTCTTTTTTTGTTTAAAATAAGCCCAAGATTTTTTTAGGGTCGTCAAATGGTCTTAAAAATGGTATAATGGAATGAATTTTGTAAAAGGAAGAGTGTCATGTCAGTAAAAGAAAAAATGCTTGAAATCTTAGAAGGGATTGATATCCGTTTTAAGGAACCCTTGCATAGCTATAGTTATACAAAAGTAGGTGGAGAGGCCGATTATTTGGTCTTTCCACGAAATCGTTTTGAGTTAGCTCGCGTTGTTAAATTTGCCAATCAAGAAAATATCCCTTGGATGGTTCTTGGGAATGCCAGCAACATCATCGTTCGTGATGGTGGGATTCGTGGATTTGTCATCTTGTGTGACAAGCTCAATAATGTTTCCGTTGATGGCTATACCATCGAAGCAGAAGCAGGGACTAACTTGATTGAAACGACACGCATTGCCCTTCGTCATAGTTTGACTGGCTTTGAGTTTGCTTGTGGCATTCCAGGAAGTGTTGGTGGTGCTGTCTTTATGAATGCCGGTGCCTATGGTGGCGAGATTGCCCACATCTTACAGTCTTGTAAGATTTTGACTAAGGACGGAGAAATCGAGACCCTGTCTGTCAAGGACTTGGCTTTTGGTTATCGCCACTCAGCCATTCAAGAGTCTGGTGCAGTTGTCTTGTCAGCTAAATTTGCCCTTGCTCCAGGAAGCCATCAGGTTATCAAGCAAGAAATGGATCGCTTGACGCATCTACGTGAACTCAAGCAACCTTTAGAATATCCATCTTGTGGTTCGGTCTTTAAGCGTCCAGTAGGACATTTTGCAGGTCAATTAATTTCAGAAGCTGGCTTGAAAGGCTATCGTATCGGTGGTGTTGAAGTGTCTGAAAAGCACGCAGGATTTATGATCAATGTTGCAGACGGAACGGCCAAAGACTACGAGGACTTGATTGAGTCTGTGATCGAAAAAGTCAAGGAGCACTCTGGCGTTACTCTTGAGAGAGAAGTCCGTATTTTAGGTGAAAGCAAGTAGAAAGCTGTAGTTGAAAAGCTGCTGCTATATCATGGAAAGGGGGTGAAAGCCTATCGTCAGTGCAGAAGAATGTAGGCAGTTCAGTCTCCTACACGAGGTAGTGGCGGCCTGACAGAGCCCTGATCTGTTAATCTATGAAAAAGAAGGAATAAATGACAATTGAAAAAACCAATTATTGAATTCAAAAACGTCTCTAAAGTTTTTGAAGACAGCAACACCAAGGTTCTCAAAGACATCAACTTTGAGTTGGAAGAGGGGAAATTTTACACCCTTCTAGGCGCATCTGGTTCAGGGAAATCAACTATCCTTAACATCATTGCAGGTTTACTGGATGCGACGACAGGAGATATTTTGCTGGACGGTGTCCGTATCAATGATATCCCAACCAACAAGCGAGATGTCCATACCGTCTTTCAATCCTATGCCTTGTTCCCACATATGAATGTATTTGAAAATGTTGCCTTTCCACTTCGCTTGCGTAAGATTGACAAGAAAGAAATCGAGAAACGCGTAGCGGAAGTTCTTAAGATGGTTCAGTTGGAAGGGTATGAAAAACGTTCCATCCGCAAACTTTCTGGAGGACAACGCCAGCGTGTGGCTATCGCCCGTGCCATCATCAACCAACCTCGTGTGGTTTTGTTGGACGAGCCTCTGTCAGCGCTTGACTTAAAATTACGAACAGATATGCAGTACGAACTGCGTGAACTACAACAACGATTGGGCATTACCTTTGTCTTTGTCACTCACGATCAGGAAGAAGCACTGGCCATGAGTGACTGGATTTTTGTCATGAATGATGGCGAGATTGTCCAGTCTGGAACACCTGTGGATATCTACGATGAGCCGATTAACCATTTTGTTGCGACCTTTATCGGTGAGTCAAATATCTTGCCAGGAACCATGATTGAGGACTACTTGGTTGAGTTTAACGGCAAACGCTTCGAAGCGGTCGATGGAGGGATGAAGCCAAATGAACCTGTTGAGGTCGTTATTCGTCCAGAGGACTTGCGGATTACCCTTCCTGAAGAAGGCAAGCTCCAAGTTAAGGTCGATACTCAGCTCTTCCGTGGGGTGCACTATGAAATTATCGCCTATGACGAGCTTGGAAATGAATGGATGATTCACTCGACTCGTAAGGCCATCGTGGGTGAGGAAATTGGTCTGGACTTTGAACCAGAAGACATCCACATCATGCGCCTCAATGAAACTGAAGAAGAGTTTGATGCTCGTATTGAGGAGTACGTAGAAATCGAAGAGCAAGAAGCAGGTCTGATCAATGCAATTGAGGAGGAAAGAGATGAAGAAAACAAGCTCTAAACTCTTTGTAGTGCCCTACATGCTTTGGATTGCCCTCTTTGTGTTGGCACCCTTGGTCTTGATTTTCGGTCAATCCTTTTTCAACATCGAAGGCCAGTTTAGTTTAGAAAACTATAAATCTTACTTTGCGTCACAAAACTTGACCTACCTAAAAATGAGTTTCAACTCTGTACTCTATGCAGGGATTGTGACCTTTGTGACCTTGCTTATCAGCTATCCAACAGCCCTCTTTTTGACTCGTCTCAAGCACCGTCAACTATGGCTCATGCTGATTATTTTACCAACCTGGATCAATTTACTC
Organism: Streptococcus sp. HMSC063B03; assembly: GCF_001836965.1. Classification (GTDB taxonomy): domain Bacteria; phylum Bacillota; class Bacilli; order Lactobacillales; family Streptococcaceae; genus Streptococcus; species Streptococcus pneumoniae_F. Next base: position 112,298 of record NZ_KV831045.1, read on the forward strand.
CTCAAAGCCTATGCCTTTATCGGGATTTTTGGTCAAAATGGCTCTATTAACCAATTCTTGGAATTTATCGGAATCGGTTCACAACAGTTGCTCTTTACCGATTTCTCCTTTATCTTTGTCGCAAGCTACATCGAGCTTCCCTTTATGATTTTGCCCATTTTCAATGTCTTGGACGATATGGATAACAATCTCATCAATGCCAGCTATGACCTAGGTGCGACCAAGTGGGAGACCTTCCGTCATGTCATCTTCCCTCTGTCTATGAATGGCGTGCGAAGTGGAGTTCAGTCGGTCTTTATCCCTAGCTTGAGTCTCTTCATGTTGACCCGTTTGATTGGTGGGAACCGCGTTATCACCTTGGGGACAGCCATTGAGCAGAACTTCCTGACCAATGACAACTACGGTATGGGTTCAACCATCGGTGTAATTCTCATCTTGACCATGTTCATCACCATGTGGGTGACCAAGGAAAGGAGAGAACGATGAAAAAATTTGCCAACCTTTATCTGGGACTGGTCTTTCTTGTCCTCTACCTGCCGATTTTTTACTTGATTGGTTATGCCTTTAATGCAGGCAACGACATGAATAGCTTTACAGGCTTTAGCCTGAGCCATTTTAAAACCATGTTTGGCGATGGTCGTCTCATGTTGATTGTGACTCAGACCTTTTTCTTGGCCTTCCTGTCAGCCTTGATTGCGACCATTATCGGGACTTTTGGTGCCATTTATATTTATCAATCTCGTAAGAAATACCAAGAAGCCTTTCTTTCACTCAATAATATCCTCATGGTTGCGCCTGATGTTATGATTGGTGCCAGCTTCTTGATTCTTTTTACCCAACTCAAGTTTTCACTTGGCTTTTTGACCGTTCTATCTAGTCACGTGGCCTTCTCCATTCCTATCGTGGTCTTGATGGTCTTGCCTCGACTCAAGGAAATGAACGGTGACATGATTCATGCGGCCTATGACCTTGGTGCCAGTCAATTTCAGATGTTCAAGGAAATTATGCTTCCTTACCTGACTCCGTCTATCATTGCAGGTTACTTCATGGCCTTCACCTATTCGCTAGATGACTTTGCCGTGACCTTCTTCGTAACGGGAAATGGCTTTTCAACCCTATCAGTCGAGATCTACTCTCGAGCTCGTAAGGGGATTTCCTTAGAAATCAATGCCCTGTCTGCCCTCGTCTTTCTCTTTAGTATTATCCTGGTTGTTGGATATTACTTTATCTCACGTGAGAAGGAGGAGCAAGCATGAAAAAACTCTATTCATTTTTAGCAGGAATTGCAGCCATTATCCTCGTCTTATGGGGAATTGCGACGCATTTAGATAGTAAAATCAATAGCCGAGATAGTCAAAAATTGGTTATCTACAACTGGGGAGACTATATCGATCCAGAACTCTTGGAGCAATTCACAGAAGAAACAGGCATTCAAGTCCAATACGAGACCTTTGACTCCAACGAAGCCATGTATACCAAGATCAAGCAGGGTGGAACGACCTACGATATTGCTATTCCTAGTGAATACATGATTAACAAGATGAAGGACGAAGACCTCTTGGTTCCGCTTGATTATTCAAAACTTGAAGGTCTTGAAAATATCGGACCGGAGTTCCTCAACCAGTCCTTTGACCCAGGCAATAAATTCTCCATCCCTTACTTCTGGGGAACACTGGGAATTGTCTATAATGAAACCATGGTAGAGGAAGCGCCTGAGCATTGGGATGACCTCTGGAAGCCAGAGTATAAGAACTCTATCATGCTTTTTGATGGGGCGCGTGAGGTACTGGGACTGGGACTCAATTCCCTCGGCTACAGCCTCAACTCCAAGGATACCCAGCAGTTAGAAGAGACAGTGGACAAGCTCTACAAGTTGACTCCAAATATCAAGGCTATTGTGGCGGACGAGATGAAGGGCTACATGATTCAGAATAACGCTGCAATCGGTGTGACCTTCTCTGGCGAAGCTAGTCAAATGCTAGAAAAAAACGAAAATTTACGCTATGTGGTACCGACTGAGGCCAGCAACCTTTGGTTTGACAATATGGTCATTCCCAAAACAGTCAAAAACCAAGATGCCGCCTATGCCTTTATCAACTTTATGTTGAAACCTGAAAATGCTCTCAAAAATGCAGAGTATGTCGGCTACTCAACACCAAACCTACCAGCTAAGGAATTGCTCCCAGAGGAGAAAAAAGAAGACAAGGCCTTCTATCCAGACGCTGAAACCATGAAACACCTAGAAGTTTATGAGAAATTTGACCATAAATGGACAGGCAAATATAGCGACCTCTTCCTACAGTTTAAAATGTATCGGAAGTAGGAGTTAGCAGTCACGAAACGAATCAGTCAAGCTGGTTCGTTTTTTCTTTTAAAAAAGTACAAAAAATAGTTGACAATTTTTTGAAAAGTGATAGACTAGTATCCTTTATGATTTGAGGAGGGAAAGTGATAGATGAGTGATTTATTTGTACAAAAATCGGACTACTTTTTAGGACTATCCAATCAGAAAATCATCATAAAAAATAGTCAGCGAGAAATCGAGAGAGAAGTATCCATCTACCTTGTAGACAATCTTTTAATTTTGGGTCAGACTCAAATAAGTATGCAATTATTGAAAGCTTTAGCAAGGGAGAATATTAATGTCTACTACTTTTCTAGCGAGGGAAAATTTTTGGCTTGTTTAGATTCTTATCGTCAAGAAGACTTTGATAAGCAAGAGAAACAAGTCAGGGCTTGCCTAGACCAAGACTTTTGTCTAGCTCTTTCAAAGGAAATCGTATCTGCTAAAGTTAAGCATCAACTTTCCTTGTTGAAAAGCTATAATCAAGATGGAATCTTGTCAGTAGATGAATTTGGACGTTTTCATTTAACCCTCCAGAAAATAAAGGAGTCAGAGTCCATCTCGCAGATAATGGGGTATGAAGGTCGTCGTATTGCGAAATCTTATTTTTACTATCTGAGCTTACTAGTACCGGATTCTTTTCGTTTTTACGGTCGTAGGAGGCGGCCTGCTACGGATTCTTTCAATTGTTTACTAAATTTTGGCTACTCCATTCTTTACTCTTGCTTCTTGGGTTTGATACGGAAAAATGGCTTAAGTTATGGATTTGGTGTCCTACATCAGAGCCATGGTCATCACGCTTGTCTTGCGAGCGATTTGATGGAGGAGTGGAGACCAGTCATTGTAGACAATACGATCATGCAATTGATTTTGGAAGAGAGTTTAAAAGATGAGCATTTTGAAACAAAGGCTGATGGTACTTTTATTTTAAAAGATGAGGGAAGGAAAGTATTTCTTCTAGCTATGAGAGAGAGGATGCTAGAGATACATCAGTATATCGAGCTGGATAAAAAGCGCTATTCTTTCTTTTACACGGCTGACCAGCAGATTAAGCGCTTGATTCGGGCTTTTGAACAGCAGGATAGTCATTTGTATGTAACAGTCTATACAGGAGAAGAGTGATGGGATTATATTATCATTTATCAGGAGAAGAAAAGGAATTTGCTAAAAAGAAATCCCTCTTTTGTCTGATAATCTACGATATTATTAGCAATAAAAGAAGATTACGATTAGCTAAATTGTTAGAAGGATTTGGGATGAGAGTCCAACGCTCTTGTTTTGAGGTTGACCTAGAGAAGGCTAGTTATCAAGTCTTGATTCGAGAATTGGAATATTTTTATGATCCTAGCGAATTTGATAACATTATTGTCTATGTTGGGAATCGAGAAGAGACTATTCGTTTGAATACCGATGATAGAGAGCTAGAAGATGCAGATTGTTTGTTTTTTTTGATGTGAAAACTCTTACAATTTATGGTATACTATAATTAGTTTCCAAATAGGTTATATCTTGTGTTTGTTTTTAAATCCAACCACGAAATATGGGTATAAGAACCTATCTACCTCGAGAGGGGACGGAAATTATAGCCAAGCTACAGGAATTAAACCGTTTGTTTTGTATAAGAACCTATCTACCTCGAGAGGGGACGGAAACCTGTTGTATCTTCCAAACTATCATAAATTTCTTCTAACGAGTAGGTATAAGAACCTATCTACCTCGAGAGGGGCCGGA